>NZ_JBQQBW010000136.1:0-15861 GCF_052245415.1 Streptomyces sp. 8N706
TGGCGCCGCCCGCACGGCGCAGGGGATGTGCCCGGACGCTGCTCGCCGAGCTCGAGAAGGCTGCCCTCGCCGCGGGCCGTCGGCGGCTCGTCCTGGAGACCGGGATCAAGCAACCGGAGGCCGTGGCCCTGTACGAGTCGGCCGGCTACTCGGGCGTGCCGCCCTTCGGGTACTACGCCGACGACCCGGACACCCTTCATCTGGGCAAGGCTCTCGGGGTGTAGGGGGCGGAGGGGACGACGCAGCCGTATCCCGGTCACGGATCGCCGTCGACGTCCTCCGCGGGCCCGGCTCCCCGCGCCAGGCTGTCGGTGTCCGGGTGGAGATCCAGAGCCTCCAGGAGGAATGCCAGGTCCTCGGCGTCCTCGGCGTGCCCGGCCACCACCTTCCGCGCCGCGGCGCGCAGCCGGCGCCACTCGCCTGCGGCACGTTCCGTTTCCTGGCCCTGCCCCTTGTTCGCACCGCGAGGATCGAGATGGGGCGGCGGGTGGCCGGATGGGGGGTTCATTCGGACGATCCTCGCGCCGTCCCGCACCGTGGCCCCGGAGGGCGTGGCCGGAGGTCACCGAATCGGCCCATGCGCTTTCCGTGCACGGCAGGGGGACGGGGGTACGACGTCGTGGCGCGTGCGGTGCCGGACGCGTAAGCCCATCGGGCGGGCGCCCGGGTGTTCGAGTTTCTGTGTGCGACGGACCGGTTACCTATCGCCGCGAAGAGGCACAACTCGCGTTCAGGGAGACCGGAAGTGGCACAGGGCAGAGTGAAGTGGTTCAGCGGTGAGAAGGGCTTCGGCTTCATCGAACGCGAAAGCGGTGCGGACGTGTTCGTCCACTTCTCCGAGATCGAAGGTGTGGGTTTCCGCAGCCTTGAGGAAGGCCAGCGCGTCGAGTTCGACATCACCCAGGGCCCCAAGGGCCCGCAGGCGGCGCGCGTTCGCGGCATCTGACCACCCAGGCAGCCCGGCGAAACTCCGCTACGGCGGAACACGGCGCGCGGACTGGTCCGGTCAGGCCGGGACGGCCGTGGATCGGCCCGGTCTGACCGGCCTCCGGCGGGAGGCCGGAGGTACGGTCGCCCCGTGCGCTTGCTGCTGATGTCCGACACGCACCTGCCCAAGCGAGCCCGGGAACTGCCCGGAGAGCTCCTGGACCAGGTCTCCTACGCCGATGTGGTGATCCATGCCGGGGACTGGGTGGACACCGCCACGCTCGACCTGCTGGAAGCCCGCGCGCAGCGGCTGATCGGGGTGTACGGCAACAACGACGGGGCCGGCCTGCGGGCCCGGCTGCCCGAGGTGGCGCGCGCCGAGCTCGGCGGGCTGCGGTTCGCAGTCGTGCACGAGACCGGGCCGTCGCAGGGACGTGAGCGGCGCTGCGCCGAGCGGTTTCCCGGCCTCGACGTGCTGGTGTTCGGGCACAGCCACATTCCGTGGGACACGACGGCGCCCGGCGGCCTCAGGCTTCTCAACCCCGGATCGCCGACCGACCGCCGCCGCCAGCCGTACTGCACGTATATGACCGCCGAGGCGTCGGGCGGCGAGCTCACGGAGGTCGCACTGCACCGGCTGCCCCGCCGCGGAAACTGAGCCGCGGGCGGCCTCCGGCACACTCCGGCCCGGGTGCGGCGACATCCGTGCCCGAGCACCACCGCAGGTGATGGCGGTACGTCCGTGCGGCGCGGCGGGCGCTGGCCGGGGTGGGCGCGGCATGCGACGCTGAGAGGCGGGGGCGACTGCTGGAAAGACCCCGGGAGGGCCAGATGGGACGCGATGTCCCGGCGCTCGTGTTCACCCGTGACGACCGCCGCCGGTACCGGCAGAAGATGCAGCAGTGTCTCGACGCGTTCGCGCAGATGCTGCGCGAGGAGCGCTTCGACTTCGAGCGGCCCCAGGTCGGCCTGGAGATCGAGCTGAACCTGGTGGACGGTGCGGCGGAGCCCGCGATGCGCAGCACCGAGGTCCTGGAGGCGATCGCCGATCCCGCCTGGTCGACCGAGCTGGGCCGGTTCAATCTGGAGATCAACATTCCGCCTCGCCGGCTGACCGAGGGTGGTCCGGGCGCCTGGGAGCAGGAGGTGCGTGACGCCCTCAACCACGCGGAGGAGCGAGCCGCCGCCCTCGGCGTGCACCTCATCATGATCGGAATCCTGCCGACGCTTCAGCAGAAGGACGTCGGCGAGTCGGCCCTGTCGGAGGATCCCCGGTACCGACTGCTCAATGAACAGGTGTTCGCCGCGCGCGGTGAGGACCTGCGGATCGCCATCGACGGCGAGGAGCGGCTGCGTACCTACGCCGACAGCATCACCCCCGAGGCGGCGTGCACCAGCACGCAGTTCCACCTCCAGGTCAGCCCCGAGGACTTCGCGAACTACTGGAACGCCGCGCAGCTCATCGCGGGTGTGCAGGTCGCGCTCGCCGCCAATGCGCCCTTCCTCTTCGGCAAGGAGCTGTGGCGCGAGACCCGTATCCCGCTGTTCGAGCAGGCCACCGACACACGGGCCGAGGAGCTCAAGGCCCAGGGCGTACGGCCGCGGGTGTGGTTCGGTGAGCGGTGGATCACCTCCGTCTTCGATCTGTTCGAGGAGAACGTCCGCTACTTTCCCGCCCTGTTGCCGCTCTGCGACGCCGAGGATCCCCTCGACACGCTCGACGGTGGTGACATTCCGCAGCTGGCCGAACTGACCCTGCACAACGGGACGATCTACCGCTGGAACCGGCCCGTGTACGCGGTCGTCCACGGCAAGCCCCATCTGCGCGTGGAGAACCGGGTGCTGCCGGCCGGCCCGACCGTGGCGGACATCAACGCCAACGGCGCGTTCTATTACGGACTCGTACGGGCTCTGGCCGAGGAGGACCGGCCCGTGTGGACCCGGATGTCGTTCTCCGCGGCCGAGGACAATCTGCACGCCGCGGCGCGTCACGGCATCGACGCCAGGCTCTACTGGCCCGGAATGGGCGAGGTGCCCGCGACCGAGCTCGTCCTGCGACGTCTGCTGCCGCTGGCCCACCAGGGCCTCGAGCGCTTCGGCCTGGACGCCGCCTGGCGTGAGCCGCTGCTCGGCATCATCGAGCAGCGCTGCGTCAGCGGGCGCAACGGCGCTCTGTGGCAGGCGGAGATGTTCCATACGACCGACAGGACCTCCCGCGTCGGCCACCACGAGGCGCTGCGCCGGATGACCCAGCAGTACATCGAGTACATGCATCTCAACGCGCCGGTTCACACCTGGCCGGTGGACTGAGAGCGCCCGCAGGACCCCCGTCGGGCCGTCGTCCCGGAGCAGGCGGAACGCGGCCCGGCCGACTGCCGGGGGCGCGGCCGTGCGTGAGCTGCTCGGCGATGGGCAGCTGCCGGCGGTCCTGCGCCCGGCTCGGCGTGTGACCGGGCATCCGGCGCGAAGGACATCCGGGTGCTCGTGATACGGGAGATCGGCCGCCGGGGCCAGGTCCGCTGCTCGAGTTCGGCCAGGGGCTGCAGCTCCCCGCGTGCGTCGAGCCGGTAGAGCAGCGCCGGCGCCGGGCCCACCAGAAGCACGACGATGACCCCCTCCGACGTTGACGACCCGCCGGGGCCTCCCATGGTCGTGCACGGTGAGATCCTCCCGGTCATCACGAGCTCCCCTCCGGGCACGCGGTCCGACGGTCGGCGCCGCGTCACCCACCCGTCGCGAATCCGGGGAAGAGGGTCATCCCGCCGTCCACATAGAGCGTGGTCCCGACGACGTAGTCGAGCAGATCGGACGCCATCACCAGGACGGCATCGGCGATGTCCTCGGGTTCACCGATCCGGCCGTAGGGGATCAGCTTCAGAAGACCGGCCTCGGCCTCGTCCGTCTCCCATGCGCCGCGGTTGATCGGTGTCCTGATGGCCCCCGGGGCGACGGCGTTCACCCTGATGCGCTCGGGGGCCAGTTCTTGAGCCAGCGTCGCCATCATCATCTGTACGCCGCCCTTGGACGAGGCGTAGTTCACATGGCCGGCCCACGGGATCACCTGATGGACCGAACTCATGCAGATGATTTTTCCGGCAGCCCGGGACACATCGGGGACGACCCCGCGGCGGCGGAATTCCTTCACCGCCTCCCGGGCGCACAGGAACTGCCCCGTGAGATTGACCTCCAGCACCGTGTGCCATTCCTGGAGGGACATCGAGGCGATCGGGGCGTCACGCTGGAGGCCGGCGTTCGCCACCAGGACGTCGATCGTGCCGAGCTCGTCGACCATGCGGGAGACCATGCGGACGACCTGGTCCTCCTGGGACACATCGGCTTCGTGCGCGTACGCCCGCACGCCGAAGCCCTGGATCTCCTTGACGACCTCTTCGGCGGCCGTACGGTCGGCGACGTAGTTCACCACGACGTCGGCGCCCGCGCGCCCGAGTCTGATCGCGGTCGCTCTGCCGATGCCGGAGTTGGCACCGGTCACCAGCGCCTTCTGACCGCTCAGGAGCCGTACGGAGCCGGCCTCCCGGGCCACACCACGGATGCTGGTGTTCACTGATCTCTCCTCACCGGTGGAAAAAGGAGCTGTCCCGGAGGTTCCGGGTGAGGGAAACATCACCGGCGCCGGGCTCCATGGGTCACCGCACCCCGTTCGGCCCGCCGGGGGAGATATCTCCAACCAACGGCCTAACCCCGGCGGTGGTTCTCCCAGGCCCCGTCCGGCGGACTCTTCGTGGGCTCGCGAAGCTCCCCCAGCCTCCGGCCGGGTGGGGGCACCCCCGGCCGAAGGCTGGGGAGTGCCCCCACACCGGACGCCGCTCACTGGATCCACGAAGATCCGCCGGACGGGACTGGCGGAGCGGTCAGAGCAGCCCCAGTTCGCGTGCCCGGCGGACCGCTTCGCCGCGCCGCGAGGCGGAGAGTTTGCGGTGGATGCACTCTCCCGACCCTCGCCGAGCCGGGCCAGCAGCCGTCTCCGCCGGACGAAGGCCGCGGGGAGCAGTACCACTCCCCGCTGCTGGCCGGCCTCGAGAGGCAGCGAGACGAAAATGTCGCCGCCGTGGTCGCCGTCGACCGGGCGCAACCGGGCGGGCCGTGCATCGTCCCGTTCGCGCACGGTGTGCACGGTGAGTTCCATCCCCTCGCCGCTGAATACTGCACCGTACTCGGCGATATGGAGCGCATGCGGTCTCCGGCCGTAGTCGAAGCGCGGGGCGAGATCCAGGTTGAACTCCATCCGCCCCCGCACGCAGCGCAGCATGCGTACGAGCCGGTGATTCCGTGTGGCGGCGAGCCCGGGGGAGACGGGCATGAAGTCGACCACTTCCCCTGCCCCCTCTTCGGTCATGAACCGGGTGATGAGGATGGCGGTATTGGGGTGGTACAACTGCTTTACGGCGTACGCGCCGTGGGCGGGACTCACCTGGAAGTAGCCGCCGCGCTCATGGTCGAGCAATGCGCCGAAGATGCTCGGTGAGTCGAATCGGGGGCAGCAGAACCAGTCGATGCTCCCGCCGGTCGTCACCAGCGCGGCCGTCTGGAGATCCCCGATCAGACCGTGGTCGGCGATGAGCGGGTATTCGTTCATGGTGCCCCTTCCGGCGAGCCGCGCTGCCCGGCGTGGACGCGGAAACGCCGGACTTCCAGCGTTGTGGTCCGTCCGTCCACGCGTCATCACCCGCACCAGGTGATAACGGGCAGGGCGCGGGTTTTCGCGCCGCGGGACGAAGGTCGCGCGGCGAGAGCCACTCACCCTTTGGGGGGTGATTTTCCCCCTCTCGCGGCTACGTTCCGCATCCGAGGACGCACACCGGGTTCCTCATCCTGAGGATGTCGTCCATCCCCTGCTGAGCGCGGATGTACGGCGATGCAGCCGCACTCCCGATGCCGGACGATGGACCCGAGCGGTGGCCGGCTTCCGCGTGGTTGCGATCGGCGGTGAGGATTCCCGATGAGCGTCCCCTCCGGTGTGCTGAGCAGCATGTCCGACGCCCCTCGTGCGCCGGCTGAGGGAACTGGCGGGCGTCACGCTCATTGCGGCAGGAGTGCGCCTGTTCGAGGAGGTTCGAGGAGGGCAGTCACCCCGACCGTTTCTGGGTCATTCCGACGGGCGGCGTGATGCTGGATCTGCACGTACCCGGGCGGCGTGCCCCCGTGGTGGAAACCCTGGGAGAGGGCGATCTGATCGGCTGGTCCTGGATCGCACCGCCTCGGCGCCGGCACCTGGGCGCTTCGACCATGACGGAGGCGGAGGCCCATGAATTCGCGGCGGAAGATGTGTGCACACTGTACCCGGACGATCCGCCCCTGGGCCTGGAACTGATGACGGCGGTTGCCTCCGTGATAGGCCACCGGCCGGCCGTGTCACGCAGAAGGCTGCTCGACCTGTATGGCCGGCGGGCAGCGGTCCCGCACTGTGAGAGATGCGCAACTCCGGGGATTTGTCGGTCGGCAGAGGTGTTCCTGTCCGATCGGGCAGGGTAGGACTGGCCCAACTGCCGCCAAGGCCGAGGTTGGAGGGCAGACCTGCGTTTGTGTCGGACGCCACTTCTCATGTGAGATAGGCGGTTTCGGGTGATCAGGATCGTCGACGGCGGTAGCTTCTTCGTTCAACGGATGACAATATCGTCCATGAGCTCGCGATTCCACGGGAATCGGAGCACCATCCTTCTTCATGCAAGGGGTACGGGCACGGCCCGGACTCTGCCTGCAGAGCAGTTCGGCAGAGGCAGGTAACGTCCATGGGCCTGCCAGGAAAGGACCAACACAGTGGCTCAGCGCGTGATCACCCTCATTACCGACGACATCAGCGGTGAACAGGGCGACGACATTGCGACGCACGTTTTCAGCATTGACGGCATCACCTACGAGATCGACCTCGGAGCCGACAACTACGACAAGCTTCTTGAGGCCATGGGCCCGTTCGTCAGCGCCGGCCGGAAGGTTGCCGGCTCTCGGCGCGGCCAGGCCAAGCGGACTCAGGCGGCCGGTACGAAGCCGGACCCGGTGAAGGTCAGGGAGTGGGCGAAGGCTCAGGGAATCGAGGTCAGCATGCGCGGACGGGTCCCCAAGGATGTCGTGGAGAAGTACGAAGCGGCTCACTGAGTCCTGACGAAGTGAGAAGGCCCCGGTCCGCCCGTACAGCGGCGGCCGGGGCTTCGTCGTCCCCGGACCCGGGCCACCCGAAACAGGAGGTCCCCGTCAACGGTGACAGGTGCCCCTTCCACCGTCCGTCACCTTCCTCCGCCCCGCCGGGTGATCCGGCCGTGGGACGGAGGGTGGGGTGATGGGGTGTATTCCGGGAGGGAGTCAGCGCGGCTCGCGCGTGTCGACCATGCGGCTGGAGAAAATCGGGTTATGTCAAAACAGACCTGATTGTTCATATCGGACTCCTGGGAGAATCGTCGATGCGCCCCTACCTTCCGCGGACTGCTCTGGCCGCCGTAGCTCTCCTCGGTGGCCTGGCGGCCGGTACTCCGGCAGACGCCGCCGACACGCCTCCGGCCGACGCCGTACGGGCGGACACCGGTCCCGCCGATACTTCTTCGGCCGGTGCCGCCAAGCCGGGCACCGCCCGGGTGGACGCCGTTTCTGTGGCTGACACGTCTTCGGCCGGTGCCGCCAAGCCGGGCACCGCCCGGGTGGACGCCGTTTCTGTGGCTGACACGTCTTCGGCCGGTGCCGCCGAGCCGGGCCCCGCCTGGGCGGATGCCGTTTCTGTGGCTGACACGTCTTCGACCGGTGCCGCCAAGCCCGTCCCTGCTCGTGGGGACGCGGCTCCGGCTGCCGCTACGCCGCCTGCTGGTCCGGCCAAGCCAACCCCTGCCCGGACGGATGCGGCCCCCGCTGCCGTAACGCCGCCTGCCGACGCCACTGACGCGGACACCGCTCCGGCGGAGGACCGGGCCCCCGCACCGAACTGCACCGTACTCAGCAGCGATCTCGACGTGACGGTGGACAGTGCGACGAGGTCGGCGACCACCAAGGCCCACTGGGACGTGTCCTGCAACAAGCCCGCCAACCTCACGGTGGAACTGCGGGTCTATGCACCCCACCGCATCCAGAGGCCGACGAAGGGCACCGTAGCGACCCGGTTCCGTGGTGACTTGTGGACGGCTGGAACGGTCGACCCGAGCGAACCGGGGCAGAGCGCTGTCCTCACCATCCGCGAGAACGGCGAGATCATCGGGGAGGAGATCCACAAGTGCGCCAAGACCCCCGACGGCACCGACTCCTGCTACCAGGCTGTCGGCGACGACGCCCTGGTGGGGATGGAGCCCAAAGGTCGCGTGAACGGTATGGCCCTCCGCCCGGCAACCCGATGAGGGGCCGCGGTCCATCGGGGCTGGAACTCAACGGTTAGAACACCGAGATCGGATCACTCTGTAGAGAGTGCTCACATGGCAGTGGGAGCACGGGCACCGGCAGAACTCAGGGCGAACGGCTGTCAGTGCCTTCTCGGTCGACGGTCGCCGCTGTGGGGAGCGGCGGCCGTCACCACATCACAAGTCCCTGCTGTCCCCCCCCGGCCGACCGGAAAAGGGGCATCAGCGCCGGTGTGTTGCCGGAGGAGTCCTCTACCTCCGGTGTCTTCCGGATCACTGCGGGAACGCCTCACGGCAGCCGTTCCGGCAGGCCGACCGCGTGAGTTCAGCCCTCCGGGCACTCCTTCCACGCCAGGCGGTAGATGGTGTTGACGCTGGCGTCCGTGGAGTCCATCGCCATAAAGCTCGTCGTCGCGGGGTTGGAGGAGCCGGCGTCCACGCGCAGTTCGGTGTTGATGTTGAAGTTGCGCTTCTCGCCACAGGGCGCCCAGACGTAGGCCGCGATGTCGGTGACGTCGGAGGTCTGCCAGTCGTCACTGTATGGACCGTTGAACGGATGTCTCGCGTCCGTGGTATGCGGCGACCCCTGGAAGTAGTAGTTCGCCTTCTGCAGGGCCGTCGCTCCGCGCTCGAGGTGCGCGAAGCCCCGGTAGTCGGCCGCCGCGATCGCGTAGGTGAAGCCCTGCGGAACGTGGACGCGCAGATTGAGTTGGCAGTTCTTGCGGAACGCGGTGGGGTCGGCACCGGCGCCCACCTTGGCCATGTAGTCGCTGTAGGTCACCGTGAATGCCGTGTTGTCGGGTGCGACGGCCACGGCGGCGGTTCCTTCCGGACACCCCGAGCCGTTGACGGTGGCGAGTTCGACGACGATTTTGTCGGGCGGGACGGGGGCCGAGGGGGGAGTGCCCTGGACGGATATGGGTGAGGCGAGTAAGGCGGCCATCGCGCTGCCGGCAATCACCATGCTGGGCATGGAAGGTCCTCCTGATCGTCGTGGTCTGCACGGCACGTCCAACATGCCGAGGGGCGGCGCTCATGCCACCACATGCGATCAGCGGTGTACATGGTGTTACGGCGGGGAGGGGTGGCCGCCGACGGCCCGCAGCGGATTTCCGGTCGGCCGGTATTCCTATGGGAGGCGAGCGGGCGGCGCTCCGCCCGCCCTGCGTCCACAGGCAGTCGGGTGATTTCTGTGGGGCCGCCGTCCGGGAAATCCGCCGAGCAGGCATCCCGGCTTTGTCCCGGACCTCACGACGGACGAGGTACGCGGCCGGAACAACGAGCGGCGCACCCGCCGGGGATGGGGCTCCCGGCGTTTTCCTTGCGTGTATCGAACAACAACAACGACCGTGGGAGGAATGGCTGCCTTACGGAATCCGGCCACGCCCGCCCCTGCGTCCGACCGTAGTTTTGGCTGATGTGTGCGAGCCCGCGGCCGTAAGGGCCGATGGAAAAGGCGACGGTGAGTTGTGGCCCGGCGCCACCCGCCGCGCACCGCTCAGTCGTCGCTGTACGCGTTCGTGATCTCGAACGACCCCGGCGCCCGGACGAGTGAACACGGTCGTGGCGAGCCCTCACGGGGAGTCACCCGGCTGGAGCGGGACCGAAACTGTCCCCTGGACCGTCCGGTCCGGGAGATGAGGAGTCATCGTGGAACGAGCAGTCGCCGATACCGTCCCGGCCTTCATCAAGGAGGCGGCCCCGCCGGTCCGTGAGCACCTGGCCGCTTCGGTGGAATTGGGAAACTTCTTGCCGAGCGCGGGCACCCTGACACTGAAGGAACGCCGGCTCCTCGTCGAGCAGGCACTTGTGCTGTTCGAACAAAACTATGTCCACCTTCCGCTGAAAATCGCGATGCACGCCGTCAATCCGGTCCAGCGTCTCCGTGTCATGCGCGGTCGGCTCGAACGGCAGAGCAGTGACACCATGCCTCCGGAATGGATCTTCCATGCCGAGATGTCGGAGATCTTCCACTCGGTCCGCGACCTGCACACCAATTACATGCTCCCCGAGCCCTTCGCGGGCAAGGTCGCCTATCTGCCGTTCCTGATCGAGGAATACATCGACGAACAAGGCCCCCACTACGTGGTCACTCGCATCGCTCAGGGCTATACGGCACCGGGTTTCCAGCGGGGTGCGGAGGTGACGCACTGGAGTGGAATCCGCATCGCGGACGCCGTGGACCTCAATGCGGCCCGGTTCGCCGGCAGCAACACGGCCGCCCGGCGCAGCCGGGGTTTGCAGTCGCTGACGCTCCGACCGCTGCGGAGTCACCTTCCGCCGTTCGAGGAGTGGGTGACCGTCAGCTATGCCGACCCGGAGGGCAACGCTCGGGAACTGCGCGAGAAGTGGCGGGTCGTGGAGAACCTGCCACCCTTCGTCGACGCCGACGCGGTGAGCGCCTCCGCCGTCGGTCAGGGCGTGGACGTCGATGCGGACGAGACCAGCCGAGCCAAGGTGTTGCTCTTCGCCCCGCACGTGCTGGACCAGCAGCGGAGTGCCGAGTCCGGAGGGGTCGAGGAGAGCGTCGGCGCGGGCGGCGAGGTGCCGAGCATGATGCCCCAGCTGTTCCGGGCGCGCGAGGTCCGGACCCCCTCGGGCACTTTCGGGCACATCCGCATCTTCACGTTCAGTGTTCCCGACCCTGCCCCTTTCGTACGGGAGTTCGTGCGACTCATCGGTCTGCTGCCCCGGGACGGTCTCATCCTGGACGTCCGTGACAACGGTGGCGGACTCATCCATGCCAGCGAATTCCTGCTGCAGACCCTGACGCCCCGGCGGATCACCCCGGAGCCCGTGCAGTTTCTGAACACGCCGCTCAATCTGGCCATCTGTCGCGCTCACCGGGACGACCCCCGTATCGACCTCAGTCCCTGGCTCCCCTCGATGGAACAGGCCACGGAGACCGGGGCGACTCTCTCCAACGCCTACCCCATCAGCCCCGAGGAGGGGGCCAACGCCGTGGGGCAGCAGTACTACGGTCCCGTCGTGCTCATCACCAACGCGCGCTGCTACTCGGCGACCGACATCTTCGCCGCGGGCTTCCAGGACCATGAGATCGGCACGGTGCTCGGTGTCGACGACAACACCGGCGCCGGAGGCGCCAACGTATGGACTCATGAGCTTCTCCACGCACTGGCGGAGGACGTGCCGGAATCGCCGTACACTCCGCTGCCCAGGAAGGCGGGGATGCGTGTGTCGATCCGCCGCACCCTCCGCGTCGGAGCCCGCTCGGGCACTCCTGTGGAAGATCTGGGCGTCATTCCCGACCAACGTCACCGCATGACCCGTCAGGACGTTCTGCAGGACAATGAGGACCTGCTGGCTCGAGCGGGCGAGTTGCTGAAGAACCAGCCCCTGCACGCCCTCACCGTCACCGGCGCCGCCCGGCAGGACGGAGGCCTGCGGCTCACCCTGGAGACGTCGAACGTGGACCGCTTGGACCTCTACGTCGACCAACGGCCCCGCACGTCCGTGGACGTCACCGACGGCCATGCCGAGGTCATGGTGCAGGGAGTCACGGACGGACGGTGCGGGTGGACGGCTTCTCCCGCGGACGGCTGGTCGCGAGCCGTACGGAAGGGCTGCTGCCGCGGTCCTGAACGGGTACCGGGCCGTCGTCCCGGGGAGCGGGGACAGGGGAGCCGAGCCGCCCATCAAGGTGTCCGTGCCGGCGATCGCCGTCCCGCTGCGCTCGGCGCCTCGGCGGCGACCGCCCCCGCACACGACCACCGGGCCAAGGGCGGCGACTTCAGGCCAACGCCTGCGGCAACTCGGAGCACACCGCCTTCGCGTTCGACAATTTCTCACTGGCCGACGCCGAGCAGGAGGCGGAGGGCCCGTATGTGTGTCTCATGGGGGGCATGAAGCCGTCGTTGGAAAGGCATGATCGACCGCGCTTGTCGGTCGGCACGCGACGCGCAGGGAGGCCCAGGACCATTCGAGTGATCGCCAGTTACTCCAGGAGGGCACTGGCGTTGGGTAGATAGCCGCCCGCACAGGGCGGCGGCTTCAGACGCTTACTGAGGGAGTCAAGTCATGAAGGCGATCAAGAGCATCGCTGTCGTCGGTCTCGCGGCCGGAATGCTGGCCGCGGGCGCCGGCGCGGCCACCGCCCACGACGGCGGCAAGGTCAAGGGACACGACGAGAAGAGCCGTCATGCCTCCCACGATGGTCACAAGGCCAAGCCCGAGTCCAAGGACAAGGCCAAGCCCGAGTCCAAGGACAAGGGCAAGCCCGAGTCCAAGGACAAGGGCAAGCCCGAGTCCAAGGACAAGGGCAAGCATGAGTCCAAGGACAAGGGCAAGCATGAGTCCAAGCACGAGTCCAAGCACAAGGGCAAGCACGACTCCACGTACAAGGCCAAGCACAAGGCCAAGCACAAGGCCAAGAAGGACCACGTGACGTACTACGTCACGAAGAAGGACAAGGCCGAGGAAGTCGTCAAGGGCTACGCGGTGGGCTCCCCGGGCTTCGGCTCCGGCAACGTCACGCAGGCCGTCACCCCCGTGCAGACGAACGCCTGCGGCACCACGGCCAACGCCGGAGCGGGCTTCCTGAACCCGGCGTTCGGCGGTGTCTGCGTCAACCGCTGACACAGTCGGCCTCCCGCGCAGGACATAGGGCCATGACGCCCCTCTCCGCGGTGCAGCCCACAGCACGAGCCCCTCGCCCATGGCCGGGGCTCGTGCTGTTAGGCATGTTTCGGCAGGGGCGGCCGTAAATCGTTCGACGGCCGGTGATGCGGTCGGCAGTCTCTGGTCATGAGACATCGAGTCTGGCCCCTCTACGGGCTTCGCATCACCACCCCGCGCCTCGAGCTGTGTCTCCCGGACCTCGGTCTGCTGTCGGAGCTCGCCACGGTCGCTGCCCGCGGTGTGCACGACGACGCCGTCATGCCCTTCACCGTGCCGTGGACCGACGCGGCACCCGAGGAACGGGGGCGCTCGACGTTCCAGCACGTTCTGAGCACGGTGGCCGACTGGTGCCCGGAGCGGTGGACCCTGAGCCTGGCGGTCCTCCGCGACGGCAGGGTGGTCGGGCGACAGGACCTGTCCGCGGCCGACTTCGCGGTGACGCGGGAAGCACAAACCGGCTCCTGGCTGGGCACGGCGCACCAGAACCAGGGGATCGGGACGGAGATGCGGGCGGCGGTGCTGCACCTGGCGTTCCAAGGGCTCGCCGCCCGCTCCGTGACGTCGGCCGCGATGACCGACAACGCGCGATCCCTCGGAGTCTCACGCAAGCTCGGTTACCGCCCGGACGGCTTGAGGGTGGAGTCCGTACGCGGGCGGGCCCGGACCGTGCAGCGGCTGCGCCTGGACCGCAGCGGGTGGGAGGCGCACCGCGGCACCATGGTCCAGGTGGAGGGATGGGAACCGTGCCGGACGCTCTTCGGGGTGTAATCGGCAACGAGCTTCCCGGCCCTGACGGACCGACCATGCGTTGAGGGCCTATGAGGGGATCCGGTCACAAGCCCGGAACCGGAGGCCGGGACCGGCGTAGAGCGAGCCACCCGCACGGATGACGTGACAAGGAGACACCTCCCTGGACGGGAAGCGGTCATGAGGCCCGTGCAAGGGGCCCTGTGTCTCCTGCCGACCGGGGCGGACCGGGGCCGTCGGCGCTGCGCCGGGTGTCAGAGCTGCCAGCGGATCGCGCCATCCGGGTAAGGCCTGTTGCTGATGTTGACGTGGAAGTCGGACGGATCCTCGAGGAAGGCCGCGAGCTCCTCGACCGTCAGGACGGTGGCGGCGTCGGAGGCGGTCTGCTGGGGCTGGGCCGTGAGGCAGCCGTGCGCCTCGCCCTTCTTCGGGGTCTTCAGCTGCACCACGACGGGCCCGTTCGCACTGGCCTTGCCGGCCCGCACCTCGGCGGCCGTCGGTGTGGCGATCTCCTGAACCGTCAGCTCGTAACATAACGTACGGTCTTTGACCCGGTACCAGAAGGTGCCGCGACCGTTCGGGTCCTCAGGACTTGGGCCGTGCGCGGCGGGCGTGACGACGGAGCCGGAGGCCTCCGCCGCCGGGGAGGCGCCTGCGGGGGAGGCCCCGGTCGAGAGGGCAGCGGCGCAGCCGAGTGCGGTGACTGCGATACCGGTCAGAAAACGCATAGGGCTTCTTCGATTCTGTGTCGGGCGTACGGGCACGCCGCATCCGGGAGACGGAGACTTCCGTCGAGGAAGACCGCATCAGAATGCCCCAGATGGCGCGGTATGCCTCGCTTATGGCGGCATCTGGGCGATCTGCGCCGGGAAGAGGACCGGTTCACCGGCACCGGTCACCCGCGTGGGTGCGGCCCCGACCGCGCGCCGACGATGCCCAGGGCGCTGTGCCGGGCGGGGCTCGCCGGCTCGCGCAGCCGTCGCTCCACCGAGTCACCCGGCGCGCCTTCCGGCGCGATGAGCGCCGGCGGCCAGCCGCTCGTTTTGTGACCTCCTCCGGGGGAACCCGGGGGACCATGTCCGACAAGACCGAGAGTTCGCTCCAGCGCTATCACGCCAAGCGGAACGCCGACCGGACCCCCGAGCCGATGGGGAAGCCCCAGCGCGGGGAGGACAAGCAGCGTTTCGTGGTGCAGAAGCACGCGGCGACGACGCTGCACTACGACTTCCGGCTGGAAGCGGACGGGGTGCTGAAATCCTGGGCGGTGCCCAAGGGACCCTCCACCGATCCCCGTGAGAAGCGGCTGGCCATGCGGACCGAGGACCACCCTCTGGAATACCTCGACTTCGAGGGAGCCATCCCCCGCGGTGAGTACGGGGCCGGGAAGGTGATCGTCTGGGACACCGGCACGTACCGGAACCTCACGGAACGCCGTGGGAAGGAGGTCCCCGTGGCCGAGGCGGTGGAGCGCGGGCATGTGAAGTTCTGGCTGGAGGGCGAGAAGCTGCGGGGCGGCTACGCGCTCACGCGTACCGGCCGGGACGGAGAGAAGGAGCGGTGGATCCTGGTGAAGGTGGCCGATGACGAGGCCGACGCCCGCCGCAACCCGGTGAGTTCCCAGCCCGCCTCGGTGCTCACCGGCCTGACTCTGGAAGCCGTCGGCGAAGAGACCTCCGACCAATCCTGACGTCGGACGGCCGGAAGTGGCGAAGAGCGCCGGCCGGGGAACACCGCGCGACATGGCGCGATTACTGGCGGCCGGGCTCCGAGCACCCGATCGGCCCGATTGCGGCCCCCCGGCCGGTGATACATCCCTGCTTCGTGGGCCCGTGCGGGGCCCTGAGGAGAGAAGAGCCAGAAATGACCGTCCTCCATCGGCTCGTCAAGCGGCTTGAGCACGCCGAAGGCCTGGACACCGTCGCCAGGCCGCTGGCCGCGCTGGTGGGCCGGGCCGTCCGGCCACGCCCGGTGCGTAACCTGCTCAGCGGTACGCATCTGGGCCATCCGCTGCATCCGGTGCTGACCGACGTCCCGATCGGGGCGTGGAGCATGGCGTTGCTCCTGGACAGCGTCGGCGGCCGCCGCGCCGCACCGGCGGCGGACCTGCTGACCGGTGTGGGCATCGCGTCCGCAGTGCCCACAGCCGCGTCCGGGTGGAAAGACTTGTCGGACACGCTCGGCGCACCCCGCCACGTGGGTGTGGTGCACACCGGGG
>NZ_JBQQBW010000137.1:0-15842 GCF_052245415.1 Streptomyces sp. 8N706
CCGGCGGCTTCCTCGATGAGGAGGCCTACCAGTGGGTGCGCGATCCGAAGCTTCTCTGCGATGAGGAGTGCCTGCTGCCCTTCGCGATCGGGCTGGACATCAACACTGCCTTCCTCGCGGCCGCGGCCCGCCTGGTCGTCGGCCTGTCCGGCCCCGAGTATGTCCAGCGGCCGGTGTTCGACAAGAAGATCCCCGGCTCTTGGTACGTGGACCTCTCCCACATCGAGCTGGACCCGCGCCTCCCGTCGCCGTTCACCCCGTCCGGGCAGCGTCCGGAGGGGCCGGCCTGGTACCAGACCCACACCGTGGCCTACGCCGCCGAGCTCGGCTACGACGTCCGGCCAGTCGATGCGTACCTGCGGCGGGAGACCGGCGCGTACCTCGATCCGTGGCACGACCGCCTCAAGGACGCCTACGTGCAGACGATGGCCGACCTCGGGGTCACCACGGACCTGGACGACCACGCCTTCCTCGCCGCGATGGAGCACCACAAGCAGGCCGACCCCGGGATGGCGGCCGTGCTCGCGGCGATCAAGTCCACGGTCAAGGGCGGTGTCGGCAAACTCCGGGAGCGTCCGCAGGGCCGTCACTACCGCGACGGTGAGCGCTGGCCGGCCCTGGAACGCCCCACCTGGCGCCCCGACATCCGGGCGGCGGTCATCTCCAAGGCCCGAGTGAACATGCACCGCAAGATGCTCAAGACCGCGGAGGCCACCGGCCAGTACCCGCTCGCGGTGCTCTCGGACTGCGTCGTCTACGCCTCGCCGGGCCCCAGCCCGCTTCACTTCCTGCCCTACACCACCTCCGGCAAGCCGCTGCCCGGATCCTTCCGCCTCGGTCCCACACCGGGCCTGTGCAAGGTCGAAGGGGTGCAGGGGATGGCGTGGGCGGTGGACCTGATGGAGCAGGGCTACAACCCCGCCCGCCACATCAAGGGCGGCGACGCCGTCATGGATGAAGGAGAGTAGCCCGTGACGGATATCCACGACGCCCTCCACCGCGCCGACCAGGAGGTCTTCACCCGCGAGCCACCCAAGGGCCTCCAGGCCCGCATCAACTTCCTGATCAAGCAGCTCAAGACCACCCGGGCCATCGCCCAGGAACTCGGGGTCACCCAGCGGTCGGTGGAGCGCTACCGCACCGGCGAGCGGAAGAAGCCGCCGAAGGCCATCGCGGACCGGATCGAGGCGGCCGTCCGCGCCCGCTGGCACCGCAGGTCCGCAAGCGCCGCCGGAAGCAGGCTGCCACCAGCACCGGCATCACCGTGGAGACCCGGGCCCGCTTCGGCTACACCGCCCCCATCGGCACCACCGACGACGGCCGCATCCGGACGGCTGACCGTCCACCTCCCCCCGGCCTACGCCGCCCGCCTCTTCGACGCCAGAGAACAGGGCGCCACCGACCAGCAGATGCGCACAATCGTCGCCGAAGGACTCCAGGAAATCTACTTCAAGGACGGCGGACGCCGCGCCACAGACCTCGAAGTCGAATTCACCGACATCGACTATGTCGACCTCTCCTTTTAGTCGGCGATCAGCACCCCGAGCACCCCGAGCCAGTGGGCCGCCACCAGCACGGGCAGCAGCGTCATGATCGCGCCGGTCGGGGAGACCTTCAGATAGGCGGAGCCGGGGTCGTCGGTGCGGCGATTCACTATCCGCTCGCCGCCGTGCCAGGCCATGTACTCCTCAAGCTCGATCACCGCCTTCTTGCGCGCCAGAAGGTACTGCCGACCGAACTTCAGCATCAGCGAGAAGCCCAGCGACACCCCGATGCCGATGATCGCGATGATCATCGCAAGCCCCTTGCCCAGGGTGCCTCCCGCGCCCTCTTTGCTGAGGCAGAAGGCGGTGGCGGCCGCGAGGCCCGCCGTGATGTAGAAGAAGTTGTTCAGCTTCTGCCAGTTGACGTTGTCCTCGTGCCTGTAGAGGTCCACCGCGATCCCATACTGCGCATGCAGCAGCGCCTCGCGCGGTTTGCGCCACACCCACACCACCCGGGGCAGCCCGTCCGGCGGGGTCAGCCTGGTCAGCTCCTGGAAGCCGAGCTTGTGGTGAAAGCGGGCGGACGCGTCGTTGGGCGGATCGTTGACCACGGCGGCAATCACGGGGCTGAGGTCCCACTGCTCGAGGACGTGGTAGTAGAGCATCGAGGCGACCCCGGTCCGCGCCGCCTCGCGGGCCACACAGATCTGCTTGATCACCAGGAAGTTGCCGAGCGCCGTCTTGATCCGGCGGTTCAGCCATTCGTCCGGCTCAACCCTGTCGGAGCTGTAGGCCAGCACGAACGCCAGCACCTGCCCGCCCTTGACCGCCACATAAAAGTGCTCGGCGGTCTCCAGCCGGGCGTGGTAGTCGGCCTCGGTGTACGCCGAGACCAGGAAGCCCCCCTCCACCGAGCCCTGGGCGCCGTCCGGCCCGTTCAGGCTCCGTGACTCGGCGAGGCGGGCGATCTGCTCAACGTGCTCGTCGCCCGCCCGTAAGATCTCCACCCGCAGCCGCACACCGGCCATCCCCGATCCCCCTCTTCTCGGCGCGCCGAACCTACCGTGGGAGCCGTCCGCCGCGCCCACCGTGCGGGAGTCGACTGACGCGACGTCATTCTTACCCCCCACCCCCGTGAGTGGAACGACCTGCCTCCCGCATTTATCCCCTGTTTGGACGGTGACAGCGGAGTGGAGAGCGGACCACATCGGGCAGCCCTCGCGACCCCCTCCGCCTCGATCAGGTGACTTGCCGCGAACCACTCCCGATCACAATGGCTGATGATCAGCGTGGCCAACTGAAGTGCTCAGTGTGCGACACGAGGTCGCACCAGGGAAGTAAGGACACCCGCTTAAGGAAAGCGATCACCGCATGCCCACTTCCACCGCCCAACGGCCCGCCTGGAGGAGCCCATGAGCGCCCAACCCGAGTACGCGCCCGCCCCGCCGCCCGCCCCCGCTCCAGCCGCAGCTGCTCGCGCGCATCCGCGCCGACCGGCGTGCCGAGCAGTGGGGGCCGGCCTTCGAGGGGACTGGGCCAAGGCCCTGGAGGACTCCCGTCACAGCTATAGCCTCGCCCCGCTTCACGACGTCGTCCGCACTTGGCAGGCCCGCCTCGCCGCTGCCCCGGCCGTCGACGCTTTCCTCGCCTCGGGCATGGACGACTCCGACGGGATCGCCCTGGAGGATGTGCTCGGGCCCCGCCCGTGAGCGACGCGGCCTGGCAGGCGCGGCTGTCTCCGCAGGCCCTGACTGCGGTCGATGACCTGCCCGAGCACGCCCGGGAGATGCTCCGCGACGTGCTGGACATCGCCTCGCGCGATCCGTGGAGCTTACGGCCTTCAACAACCGGGATCCTGAGGGTGAGGACGTGCGCTCTGCCTCGGTCGGACAGCTCACCACCGTCTACTGGATCAACCGGACGCCGGCCGCCTGTACGTCATCGACCACGCGGTGGCGGAACTGCCAGGCGTGTGTGCTGGACGAGGCCGAGGATGTCGCCGTGGGGAGCCTACGTGCGGACCTCAGGGAGGTAGGCTTCTAGTCAGTGGGGGACATGGCGGCCCCGGCCCGTGTGCAGAAACCGGCGGCCACGCGCTCGGGATCGATCACGTATTTCTGCCATGGCAGTGCTCGCCTACCGCGTACACGGCGCCGTCGTCCGGGCTGAACATCACGGACACCTAGGCTCGCGCTCGCGCCGCACGATGTGGATGTTGCGGTGGACTTCCGCCGGGATGAGCGGATGAACCAGCGCCTGGTTTCTTGCTTGTTCTCCGGCCGCAACCCCTACTCGGAGCTGCGGCAGGCGCTGGTGGGGCGCAGGCGCGGCATCCAGTTCCAGTTCGAGACCTCCGAGCGTCAGCAGCTGGAAGCTGAGGGCGTGCCGATGCTCCGCGTGTGGCAGCGCGGCGAGACCCTGCAGCAGGCCCTGGACGTGCTGCACGGCATCAAGGAGGACCCGGACGCCGGACGGGCCGCGCGCGACATGATCGAAGAGTTCGAGGGCCTGGAACACGCGATTCCCCGCCCGGTCCGCCAGGAACTGATCACCTGGCGGGACGCGGGCCGCTCACCATCACCCGTCTCACCCTTCCCGACTCCCCTGCCGAGCCCGCTACCCGTGAGATGGCCTGGGCGATCGAGCGTCGGTGGGTGGCGCACAGTCCGCTGCGCCGCGCCGCCCTGACGGCCCTGGAGTACCTGCAGCACCGCGGTGCCGCGGTGCCGACCTCAGCGATGTAGATCTGGCCGGCTACCGGCTGTCCACCCCCGCCCGCATGGCCGGCACCCTGCTCGAGCCCCGCTGGTGGGGCAACTGGAAGTGGCGTTGCTACCAGTCCATCCCAGTACGCGCTCGCCGACGGCGAAGGCTGGCTCGAAGTCCTGGCCCCCACCCGCACCCGGCCCCTGCACGCCCCGCTGTTCACCCCCGTGCCCATGAATCGGGCCGAACGGTGAGGATCACTTGCTCATGGCCTTCTACGACATGACCCACCGCGAGCGCATCGTCTTCATCCGCGCCCTGGACGCCATCGTCGCGCTGATGAACCAGCCGCTGACCGACGCCTCCCGACGGGCCATCATCCGGCTGCTGGCCGCCTTATTCGATGCCGGCCCCGCGGGCACCGGCGACACCGCCAGCGAACTCGAATGGGCCGCCGAAGCGGCCCGCGACCTCCGCCTCCCGGACCGTGCCGCACCCGACCAGGCCCGGCAGTGGGTCCACGCCGCATACGAGTACCACGTGCGCACCACCGAAATGCTCGCCGAATGGCCCGAGAAACACCCGTGCTGGAAGCTCCACACCCTGGGTGTCTTCGACAGGGTGAACTGGAGCCACTGGGGCAGCAAGCTTGAGAGCCGCGTTGCTCCGTCCGTGACGGGGATGGACAACGACGCAAGTCCATGATCGGCAGCGAGATTGAGAGCCACCCCCATCGAGTGAGATCTAGCGGTGGTGGGGCAGGGGGCCGGAGTGTCTGTGTGAATGATCCGGACAGGGAGCGATAACTTGTCGATCCCGCGTCCTCTTGGTCCGCGTCCCTGACAGGCGCGGGTCGGAAGGACCCGGCTCCGTTGTGCGATGCTCCCGGCCGGTGGACGGAGATAGGCCGACGCCTGGGCCTGACGGATGCCGGGGTCATGTTCGGCTCGTGGCCTTGCTGATGACGCTCCTTGGGTCGCCACCACCGCTCACATCGTTCCGCAGACCTGCCCGCCTTGGTCCCCAGCGGGCGCTGACCTGTGGGGGCATCGGTGGTTCGGACCCAGTGCAGTGGGAGGCAGGGTTCTGTCTCCGCGGCTTGAAGGACCGCAGGCCACTTCCGACGATGTCACTCTCGAAAATGAGTTGTCCGGGCAGCCGCGATGCCCCCAAGATCTGCCCATGACCACGACTATCGCCTTTCTGCCGCTGCCCTCCACCGTCCGACCGGTGCGAGTCCAGCAGCAGCCCGGCCGACTGCGAAGGCCGACGCTCGCGCACTCGTGATCGCCGCCCTGGTCGCGGGCCTCCTCGCCGGCTACGGCATCGCCGTGCCCGTGGGAGCTGTGGCGACATATCTGGTGGCTCTGACAGCCCGGACGTCTCTGAAGATCGGTGCTTGTGCCGCACTGGGTGTCGCAACCGCCGACGGCCTCTATGCGCTGATCGCCGTGCTTGGAGGCTCCGCCCTCGTCCCCGCAATCGAACCGGTCGTGGTTCCCCTGCGGTGGGTCTCGGCCTTGGTGCTCATCGCACTGGCGGCCCGCAGCGGCGTCACGGCGATCAGCCAGTACCGCACTCGAGAGGCGACAGCCCGGACCGACGAGGTTCCCCTCAGTCCCGCACGGGCCTATATGGGGCTGCTGGGGATCACAATGATGAACCCCATGACCGTGATCTACTTCGCGGCGCTCGTGCTCGGCAGCCAGAGCACAGCGGCTCCAGACCGCCTGGAACAGGCCGTGTTCGTCCTCGCGGCCTTCGCAGCATCCGCCAGCTGGCAGTTGCTTCTCGCCGGTGGCGGAGCACTGCTCGGCCGAACTCTGACCGGCAGTCGAGGCCGGCTCGTCACCGCCCTAGCTTCCAGCGCCCTGATCGCCGCACTCGCCGCTCGCCTGCTCACCTCAGCGCCATGACCAAGTCCCGCTTTGTGTGAACGCCGAGGAGATCGATCACCGGGCGGTCTTGGCCCGGCGATCGGCCTCGGTGGCCTGGTAGCGGTAGGAATCAGTGCTGGTCTGGATCAGCGTGCAGCGGAAGGTGATCCGGTCGGCGATGGCCGCGCAGAGCCTCGGGTCGGCAAAGATCTTGTCCCATTCGGCAAACGGCGAGTTGGTGGCCACCGCAGTCGCCCTGCACTCCTCGCGCTCGGCGTTCGTAGCGGCGGTGCAGGCGTCGGCAGCCGGCGAGCCAGGACACGGTCCTCTCCACGACCCAGCGGTGGCGGCCGAGTCGCTGTGAGGACTCGATGTCCTTGTGGGCGATGCGGTGGCGGATGCCGCGCTTGCTGAGCCATCGGCGCAGGTGATCGTAGTCGTAGCCCTTGTCGGCATGCAGTTTCGCCGGCCGTCGACGGCGCGGGCCCGCGGCGGGAACGGATGGGCGGATACCGCGCACGAGTGGTTCAAGACCCTGGCTGTCGTGCAGGTTCGCCCCGGAGATGCCCAACGACAGCGGCAGTCCGTTCCGGTCGGTGATCAGATGGATCTTCGATCCCAATGTGCCACGGTCGGTCGGATTCGGTCCCGTCAGTGGCCCCCTTTTGCAGCCCGCAGGCTGACGGAGTCGATCGCGCACCGCGACCGGTCCGACTCACCCCGGGCACCGAGTTCATCGAGGATGACGCGGTGGAGCCGGGCCCACACCCGGTCCCGGCTCCACCGCGCGAATCGCCGGTAGACCGTCTGCCAGGCCGGGCCGAACACCGGCGGGAGCTGCCGCTACGCACAACCCGAGGTGGCCACGAAGACGATCGCCGCCAGAGCCTCGCGGTCACCGGCCCGCCGCCGGCCCCCGCCCTGCGGACGCCTCACCTCCGTCGGAGGCACCACCCGCCGGAACAACACCCACAACTCCTCCGGCACCAACCGCTCAACCAGATCCGTCATGCACTGCTCAACGCCATAAGAAACGGTGTCTAAGCACCGGTGCGGGCCGCGCGGGCAAAACGCCCGCACCATCTCCGCGCTACTACCCGAGCACGCCTGGGAGATCCGCTCGGCCGGCGACGGCGCCCACGATCTACGCGAGTACGCCTGGGCACTGGTCCCGCTCCGGACGCGCCCGAGCACGCCGACGGCTTCGACGACGCGCTGCTGATCCGCCGGTCGCTGACCGACGGCGAACGGGCCTATTACCTGGTCCACGCGCCCGCCGGCACCACCCTCGCCGAGACCGTCCGGGCCGCCGGCGCCCGCTGGGCCATCGAGGAATGCTTCCAAGCCGCGAAGAACGAGGCCGGCCTGGACCACTACCAGGGCCGTCGTTACCCGGCCTGGTACCGGCACATCACCCTGGCCATGGCCGCCGCCGCCAACCTCACCGCGGTCCGCGTCACCACGGCCGAAAAGGGGGACGCCCCCGCGACCTGATCCGACTGAGCGTGAACGAATCCGGCGTCTGCTGGGCAAGTTCGCGCACATCGTCCGGCACACAACCGAACACGTCCTGCAATGGTCACGCTGGAGACGCCGCCACCAGCGCCGAGCCCGACTCAGCCACTACCGACGCCGCGGCCACCGACCCCCGTAACCGCAATCGTCATCCGACAAGACTCGCCCGATTCCCAACGGCTTGACGTATTCCGATATAGGAATATGATGCTTGCCATGGCACGAGCAGCGACGACGTCGGACACGTTCAACGCGATCGCCGAGCCGCAGCGCCGGGACATCCTGGCGCTGCTGCGGGCGGGTGAGCGGCCGGTGACCGACCTGGCCCAGGAGCTGGGGATGAGCCAGCCGCGGGCGTCCAAGCACCTGCGGGTGCTCCGGGAGGTGGGGCTGGTGCGGGTCCGCGGGGCGGGCAAGCAGCGCCTCTACGGCCTGGACGCCCGCGGGCTGCGGCCGGTCCACGAATGGGTCGGCGGATTCGAGCGGTTCTGGAACGAGAGTTTCGACCGGCTGGACACCTACGTGCAGGACCTCAAACAGACACGGCAGGAGGAATGACCGATGGCAGGGGCAAGGCAAGAAACGCGGGCGGAGCCGGCGACGGCCGACCGGGAGATCGTGATCTCCAGGGTCATCGACGCCCCGCGGGAGCTCGTGTTCGAGGCGTTCACCGAGGTCCGGCACCTGTCGCGGTGGTGGGGTCCGGAGGGGTTCACCACCACCACGCGGTCCTTCGAGTTCCGCGAGGGCGGGGAGTGGGACTTCGTGCTGCACGGGCCGGACGGGACCGACTACTCCGAGTGGATCCGCTGGCTGCGGATCGCCCCGCCGGAGCGGATAGCGCTGCTGCACGGTGAGTCCCGCGACGATCCGAACGCCTTCGAGTCGGTCCTGACCTTCGCGCCGGACGGCGCGGCGACCCGGATCGTGATGCGCACGGTGTTCCCCACCAAGGAACTGCGCGACGAGGCGGTCGAGAAGTATCACGCGATCGAGGGCGGCCAGCAGACCCTGAGCAGCCTGGCGGCCTACGTCACCGACCTCGCGCGGAAGGGGGCGGAGGGCTGATGGCCGGGAAGGTGTTCTTCAGCGTGACGATGTCGCTGGACGGCTTCATCGCGCCCGAGTCCGTGCCCGTTGACGACTTCTTCGCGCCCGATAAGCAGGACGACCCGGACGTTGAGCGCTGGATGGCGCAGTGGACGGAGCTGCAGCAGTGGCTGTTCCCGCTGCGGTTCATCCGGGAGAACCTGAAGCTGGGCGAGGGCGGCGAAGAGGGCCGCGACAACGACGTCGCGCGGGAGACGTTCGAGCGCACCGGCGCGAGCGTCATGGGCAAGCGCATGTTCGACCTCGGCGAGCAGGCATGGCCGGAGGAGGCGCCCTTCCACACCCCGGTCTTCGTCGTGACGCACACCAAGCGTGACCCGTGGGAGCGGCCCGGCGGCACCACGTTCCACTTCGTCAACGACGGCATCGAGCACGCCCTCGACCAGGCCCGCGCGGCCGCCGGCGACCGCGACGTCCGCATCGCCGGCGGCGGCGCGACGATCCTGGAGCACCTGAACGCCGGCCTGGTCGACGAATTCTCGATCACGCTGTCACCGGTGCTTTTCGGTGCCGGCACCCGCCTGTTCGACGGCGTGGACGCGTCCAGGGCCGCGCTGGAGCCGGTCCGTTCGGAGCCGTCGTCGCGGGTGACGCACCTGACCTACGCCGTGCACCCACGGTAGCCGCGCCACCACTCCACCCTAGCGACCCGAGCACTCACGGCGCACACGCTTGAATCAGCAGGCCACCACGGCCAACTGCGAATAGCCCGTAACTGCGGCTGCAGTACTAATACTCCAGCAGCGTTTTGCTATCTGGGCTAGTCGAAGGGGTCGTCAGGGTATGTAGTGGCCTGATCCGGGATCGGGGGCGGTCTGGCCGGAGCGCCCCTCCAAGGAGTGGAGTCGTCGCTGGTAGTGGCAGTGGCGGGAGACGGCCTGGTGTCTGCGGCGTCAGTGCGACCAGTTCAGAGCGTGCGCGCGAAGCGACCGGCAGACTTGGCGGTTCGGGCCGAGGCGAAGCACCAGGAGGCGGCGGATTTCTGCCACAGTGAGCGGAGCCAGGGTGCCGGAAGCGTTTCTGCGGCCCCCTTTGCCGCCGCGTCGGCTGCCATGGCCGCGAGGTAGGCGTGGGCGAGCATGGCCAGGGTGATGTGCCGGTACCAGCCGACATAGCGTCGGACCTCGTACTGGTCCAGGCCGCACTCGTTCTTCGCCGCCTGGAAGCACTCCTCGATCTGCCGGCGCATTCCGGCGATCCGGACCAGGTCGGCCGCTGTGGTCTCCCGCGGTGCGTAGGCGAGGAAGTAGGCGATCTCCTCGGGCTTGCTGATGCTGCGGCGGGCCAGTGCCCACCGCCGACGCACAGGGGTCTCGCCCTGGTAGTCGAACTCGGCCACCGTGGGCAGCTCCAGCGCCGCCCAGTGGTAGAGCCTCGGTCCCTTGGCACCGTCACCGCATGAGACTGGCTCCCATGCCTCGCCGGGGGCCTGGGCAAACAGGTAGTCGATACGCGGGCCGAAGACCTGCTGGGACTTGGGCACCGCGAGCACGTAGCCCAAGCCGGACTGCTCCAGCATGCGGCGGGAGCGCCCCTCCTGTCCGTAGGCGGCGTCCGCAGCCACCCAGGCGAGGGGGAGATCGGAGGCCAGGTCGCGCAGCACCAGGCGCTTGGCCAGCTCTCCCTTGGTGGCGAAGGCTCGTTCGTCGGGGACCTTCGCCGCCCGGCAGCGCTCACGATCGTCCGTCCAGGACTTGGGCAGGTAGAGCTCCCGGTCCACCAAGGCTCGACCGCGGGTGGTGGCGTAGGCGGCGAAGACGCCGATCTGGCAGTTCTCGGTGCGGCCTGCGGTACCGGAGTACTGCCGCTGCACCCCGGCGGAGGTAGTGCCCTTCTTGACGAAGCCGGTGTCATCGATGACGAGCACCCCGCTGTCTTCGCCGAGGCGCTCGGCCATGAAGGCCTGGAGATCGTCGCGGACGTCGTCGGCTTCCCAGTTCGCCCCGTTCAGCAGCCGCTGGAGGCCGTCGGAGGTGCGGTGTCCGGCGAACTCGGCCAGCTGCCAGCCGTTTTTACGGCCGACAGGGCGAGAGGACCCCGCACGTAATCCCGCATCCGGCGCCGCAGGTCCGCAGGGCCGAAGCAGTGGCCGATGCGCAGGAAGAGGGCGTCGAGTTCCCGTTCCCAGTTCACGTCCGCATGTTCGTCGATCACGCTGGGAGGCTGTCCGCACCGAAGCCACTCGGCCACGTCTCGACCCACTCCTTGGAGGGGCGGTCCGGCCGGACCGCCCCCGATCCCGGATCAGGCCACTACACTCCTGACGACCCCTTCGACCAGCCCAGATAGCAAAACGCTGCTGGAGTATCAGTACTCCAGTCTGACTTCGCGACCTTGTCGGGGGTGTAGCGCCTCAGTTGGCGGTAAGTCTGGTGCTGCACGTATATCGCGTTGTGGGTCCAGGGGCGCCGCCATAAGGTCACCGGCATGTCTTTACGTCTTCGTATGCGTCAAGCACTGCCGGAAGCGATGCGCGCCCGTGACAAGGCCGCGGTGAGCGCCCTGCGCGCAACACTTGCTGCGCTGGACAACGCTGAGGCGGTGCCCGTGGACGAAGCTGAGCTCCGCGGCTTGGCCCTTGAGCAGTCGCCGGTTGGTGTCGGCGCCACCGAAGCAGCGCGGCGTGAGCTGAGCGAGCGCAGTGTGGTGGATGTCGTGCGCGCCGAGGCCGCCGAGCGACTGGAGGTTGCAGCGCAGTTGACTGCGCCCGCGCACGCTGACCGAGCCGCGCAGCTCCGCGCGGAGGCCGCCGTGCTGCTTCGCTTCCTCGACGGTCCCGGCACCGCATAGGAAACGGCGTCGCATCGCACCCGAAGCGACGCAGGAGAAGGCTGGGAATAGGTACGGCCACCGCGTGATTATCGGGGGTTGTGTGGACTCCCGAAGATCGTGCGGTGGCCGCGGGCCATAGCGTAGACCCTGTCCATTGGCGGGCGATGTTCGACCAGCTCATGGCCCGGATCGCGGGCCGGTTCGGGCGGGTTGAGCCCCGGGCAACCGCCCGCGCGTACCTGCTCGGGCTGGTGTCGGGTCTCGAGCGCAAGAACTGCTGGCGGCTGGCCGAGCAGGCCGGCCAGGCCCGGCCCGGGCCGGGCCGATGCAGCGTCTGCTGCGCTACGCCCGCTGGGACGCGGATGCCGTCCGGGACGACATCCGCACCTACGCCGTCGAACACCTCGGGGCCGACGGCGGTGTTCTCATCGTCGACGAGACCGGCTTTGTGAAGAAGGGCCAGGCCTCGGCAGGGGTGCAGCGCCAGTACACCGGCACCGCAGGACGCATCGAGAACAGCCAGGTCGGCGTGTTCCTCGCCTACGCCACCGAGCGGGGACGGATGCTGATGGCCCGTCGGCTCTACCTGCCCGAGCATTCCTGGTGCTCCGATCCCGAGCGCCGCCACACTGCCGGAATACCCGACGAAGTGCAGTTCGCGACAGCCCCGGCCGGCTGCGGAGATGATCGCCGCCGCGCTGGACGCCGAAGTCACCGCATCCTGGGTGACCGGCGACGAAGCCTACGGGCAGGACCCGCACCTACGCGCCCGCCTGGAGGCAACCGGTATCGGCTACGTCCTGACCGTGGCCTGCTCCACCAGAGTGCGGATCAACCACGGCCGCACTCCCATCCGTGCGGACACCCTCGCCGGCCGACTCCCCAGGGCCGCCTGGCAGCGGCACAGCGCCGGCAGCGGTGCAAAAAGGCCCGCGCTATGACGACTGGGCCTGGGTGCCGATGTGCAGCGACAGCCACCGCCACCTGCTCATCCGCCGTAACCGGACCACTGGTGAACTCGCCTTCTACCTGTGCTGGTCACCCACCAAGGTGCCCCTGTCGGGGCTGGTCCGCGTCGCCGGCGTCCGCTGGAGCATTGAGGAGTGCTTCCAGGCCGCCAAGGCCAGGTCGGCCTCGACCACTACCAGGTCAGGCACTGGACCTCATGGCACCGCCACATCACGCTCGCCATGCTCGCCCTGGCCTTCCTGGCCGCCGTCGCGGCCAGCGCGGGCCCCGACCGGGCCGCCAATCCATCATCCCGCCCGCAGTCGCGACCCCATCACGTTGACCGTTCCGGAAATCCGCCACCTGCTCACCGCCGTCCTCATTCCACCGGCCGTGTCCGTGGCCAGGTTGCTGCACTGGTCCAACTGGCGCAGACGTCACCAGGCAACAGCCCGACGCAGCCACTACCGACGACGGTCTGCCGACGAACCCACTGGATAGATCACGAAACCGCACTGGAGGACTAGAAGGGCGCGACGTCGGCGAGCCCAGCGACATCGTCTTCGCAGCGCCGGCATCCATGGTGAACCCCATCAACGGGTTTCCTACGCGGCCGTGCCCACGAGACGGCACCGCGTCGCCGCAACCCGAGCACGTACAAGCCAGCATGCGGCCCCACCCGGCCCGAGCCAGCGACTGACAGGGAGAGCCGGGCGGCAACCGGGGAGGGCGAAGCTGAGTAGCGTCCGGCTCGGCAGGAGACGGGGCACCCGCGAGCCGCGGCTACGGGGCAGGGGCGATGTTGACCGTGGTGCCCGGGCACTGGGCGACCAGCCGGGCCAGCGTGGCGTGCTCGGCGGCGTCGACGCTCAGGCTCAGCGGAGTTTCGTGGCTGTCCAGTCCGCGGTGTAGGTGCACTGGCCGTCCTGCGCCGGCGGTAGCCAGTCGGTGGGGTGTCCCCTACACCTGCGGCAACACGGGGCAGATCTTCCGCTTCGATCCGATTCCCCCACCGAGCGCCGTGCCCTCCATCAGCAGCGACTGAGAGCCCCTGGAGCCCCGCAGCCGTGGCGGCGGAGCGGCAGCCCAGCGAGCGGGTGAGTGGTGGGAAGGCAAGGACGGCGCCAGGCCCTCACGCCCCCGGCCGGGTCCCGGGTGCTCGGCGGCGCAGTCGGCCGGGAGTGGTGTCGTGGCGACGGCGTAGCAGGGTGGTGAGGGTGGTGGCGTTGTGGTAACCGACGCGCCGGGCAACGGCGTCCGTCGACAGCTCGGTGGTGCGCAACAGATGGACGGCCTGCTCCAGCCGGATCTCCTGGGCGAATTGCAGAGGAGAGATGCCGAGCGCCCGGTCGACGGCGCGTTGCAGGGTGCGCTCGCTGCTCCCCACGGCGCGTGCGGCTTCGGCGATGCGCAGCGGCTGGTCGAGGTGGGTACGCAGCCAGCGCTCGAAGGCACTGACGATGGGGTCCGTGCGCGCCAGATGGCTGGGGATCGCGTAACTGGACTGGGTGGGACGGGCGTCGATGACCAGATAGCGGGCGGTCAACTCGGCGAGGGCCGGGCTGCGCTGCCGGACCAGCGCGAGGGCCAGATCGAGATGGGCGAAGGCGGCTCCCGCGGTCGTGACGCCCTCGACGTGGGTCAGCATGTGCGTCTCGTCCAGCTCAACCCGTGGATAGCGGCGGCGGAAGTGGGGCCCGAGCCACCAACTGGTCGTTGCCCGCAGGCCGTCCAGGATGCCGCTCTCCGCCAGGAGGAAGGTGCCGGTGCAGGCCGCGGCGAGGGGCACACGCTCGAGGCGGTAGCGGCACAGCAGATCGCGCGAGGGCTGCTGCGCATCGGCTGTCACCCACTCCAGCAGTGGCCCCGGCTGCTTATGCGTGATACCGGGCACGACCAGCACATCCGGGGCGGCCACGGAGTGGGCCGGGGTCGTTTCGAGGACAAGTCCAGCCCCCGTGCGCACCGAGCCCCCGCAGACCCCCACACAGGTGACCTCCCAAGGCGGCGGAGGCTGCTCCAGTTCGTCACGCAGTTCATTGGCCGTTTGCAGGACGTCGAGTACGGACGTGAGCCCGGAGTCGAACACGTCGTCCACGACCAGCACCGAGACCTTCATGGCGGAAACGCTAGCGGATCTGTCGCATCCGCCACTGGGGTGCAACAGCTGACGCTCTCTAGGTTGAACACATCCCGACGACATGAAGGAGTTCGGTTCCCATGACCACCCTTGGCCTGCTGGCCCGTATCGAAGCCAAGCCCGAATACGCCCGGGAGGTCCACGACCTGCTCACCGGCGCCCTGTCCCTTGCGGAAGAAGAGGAGGGCACCGTGGTCTGGTTCGCCCTCCAGCTCGGCCCCACCACCTTCGGCAGCCTTCGGCACGGAGGAGGCCCGTCGTGCCCACCTCGAGGGCAAGATCGCCAAGGCGCTCCTCTCCCAGGGCGCGCGCCTCCTCTCCGAGGCCCCGGACATCCGACCGGTGGACGTGCTCGCGGCGAAGCTCCCGGACGCCGCTCACGTCTGACAGGCAAGGCCCCGGGGACCTGGTTGGGCCTTCTGAGCCATCGTCTGCGGTCCCCGTCGTCCAGCGACGCTCGGACGGCGGCGGGCTCTGCGGCGCGGTCGCCGCCCCACTCACCTAAGACGCGATGTGTCGCGCAAACAGTGGATAAGTCCGCGAGAGAGGAACACCCGACGTGGCAACCCACAACTCCCGTCGTCGGCATGCCCGGCCCCGCTGGGCGGCCCGGATCAGTCGCCCCGGGGCGCAGCTCGCAGCAGTCCCCTTACTTGCGATTGCCGCGCTGGGCATATCAGCCGCTTCCGCCAGTGCGGCCGACGACTCGAACGCTTCCGCACAGTCCACTACCGGTGCTTTCGAAAACGACCAGACGGCTTCCGGTCCGGATTCTGAAGACATCTCCCCCTACCTTTCGGAGGCGGATGACGCAGACGGCTCCCGTGCCGAGGATACGGAGGACGCCGAGGATACGGAGGACCTGCAGGACGCCGAGGACGCCGGGGAAGCGGCTGACGAGGGAGAGACTGACGAGGGAGACCAGGACTCGGACACCGACGAATCCCACCCCCAGGCCGACGAGCCCGCGGAGGAAGGCTCCGGCGAGACGGGCGACCTCGACGTAGACAGTCCCGACCAGAGCGGCACGCAGGATGAGGACGCCGAGGACAGCAGCACCGGCCGGTACGCCGACGGGGAGGACTACGCCGAGCAGGATCAGGATTCCGGCGCGGGGGACGGCTGGCAGGCTCCTGATGACGGTGAGGGTGACCCACGTGGAGAGGAACCGGGGTCCGATGACGCGGCGAGCACGGGGCAGAGCGACGCTGAGGAGGCTGACAACTCGGCTGATGCGCCCTCCAGTGATGATGCGGACCAAAGCGACCGTGCTGGGCAGGAGTCGGGCTC
>NZ_JBQQBW010000138.1:0-15566 GCF_052245415.1 Streptomyces sp. 8N706
TCCACGGAGCCACCGCCGGAGCCGTACACCGTCGCGGACGCGGGGCCGGCCGGGGCGGGCTTCGCGCCCGAGCCGGTGGCGCCGGAGCCGACGAATCCGCACCCCGGTGTGCCGCACCAGCCGTCGTACGGGGAGTGTGAGACGCAGGGGCACCCCGCTCCCGGCCGCCAGTACCCGGCCTCCTATCAGGACGACCAGGGCCCGTACCAGGGCGAGCAGGGCCCGTACCGGGGTGAGCAGTATCCGGCGGACTCCTATCCGGCGGGGCAGTACGGGAACGGTCAGTTCCCGGAGGGGCAGTATCCCGGCGGCCAGTACGACCAGGGCCAGTTCCCGGACGGAGGGCCTCCGGACGGCCGGTTCCCCGACGGCCCGTACGGCGGCGGCCAGTACCCCGGCGCGTACGGCTACGGAGCCCAGCAGCAGCCCTACGACGACGGCACCTACCCTCCTCAGGGCGAGACGACCTACGGGGAGGGCGCCGAGCCCGGCCCCCGCCGCGACGGGAGCGAGCAGCAGTGAACCGCACCACCCTGTCCCTGATCGGCGCGGCGACCGCGCTCGCCGCCGTCACCGGGATCGCCGCCCTCGCCGTCCCGGACAGCTCCCCGGGCGCCACCCGGGCGAGCGCCGCCCGGCTGCCCGTCGAGCGTTCCACGCTGCTCTGCCCGGCGCCGACCTCCTCCGAGCTCGCCGAGACCTCGTACACCTCCTTCACCCCGAAGGGCGGGACCGGAAGCCCGGCGGGGCGGAAGGGCACCGCGGAACTCCGGCCCGCCGCCCGCGCGGTGGGGACGGGGGAGGACCTCGAAGGCGGAGAGAAGGGCGGCAGCAACGACGCGGAGGAGAAGCCGGTCGTCACGCTCAAGGCACCCGGCGCCCCCGCCACCGCCACGACGTCCGACGCCGCCGCCCCCGCGCTGATCGGAACCGCGGACGGCGCGCTGGCGCCGGGCTGGTCCGCACAGCAGACCACCGTGATCAGCGCCGGCGGCGGCCGCGGTGTCCTGGGCGCGGCCTGCACGGCACCGGACACGGAGTTCTGGTTCCCCGGCGTCAGCACCGCCAAGGACCGTCAGGACTACATCCACCTCACCAACCCGGACAACTCCGCCGCCGTGGTGGATCTCGAGATGTACGGCAAGGACGGCCCGCTGAAGACCACGGCGGGCGAGGGGATCACGATTCCGGCCCGGTCCAGCGTCCCGGTGCTGCTGTCCACCGTCACTGCCGAGCCCGCGGCGGACGTCACCCTGCATGCCGTCGCCCGGGCGGGCCGCGCCGGCGCCTCCGTACAGGCCGCGGAGGACGGGCACGGCGGTGACTGGCTGGCGGCCGCGGCCGACCCCTCGGGCGGCGCCGTGCTGCCCGGCGTGCCTTCGGACGCCACCTCCGTACAGCTGGTCGCGATGGCCACCGGCGAGGACGACGCCGATCTGACGGTGCGGCTCGCTGGACCGTCGGGCCGGATCACCCCGGCCGGACACGAGACGCTGCATGTGAAGAGCGGAATGACAACGGCCGTGGACCTCGCCGACGTCACCAAGGGAGAGCCCGGATCGCTGCTGCTGGGCCCGGCGGAGGGCAGCGGCTCCGCCCCGTTCGTCGCGGCACTGCGGGTGACCCGGGGCGAGGGCGAGCGGCAGGAGACCGCCTTCATCCCGGCCACCGCCCCGGTCGAGGAGCGTGCCACCGCCGCCGACAACCGCGCCAAGGGCACGTACCTCTCACTTGTGGCACCGGGACGGACGGCGCGGGTGAAGGTCATCGCCTCGGGGAGCGGAAGCGCCGCCTCAGCCACCAAGACGTACACGGTCAAGGGCGGCACGACCCGCGGGGTCCGGCCGCCGGTGCCCCCGGGCGTCAAGGGCAGCTACGCGATCACGGTCGTACGGGAGTCCGGCGGGCCGGTGCACGCCTCCCGCATGCTCGAACTCCCGCAGGACGGCGTTCCGATGTTCACGGTCCAGACGCTGCCGGACGACCGGGGGACGGTCGCGGTCCCGGAGGCGGAGCAGGACCTGTCCCTGCTGACCGACTGAGCGGAGCCGCGCCGGGAGCCGGGCTCTGCGCCGGGAGCGGCCAGGGCCCGGCGGTGGCGCCGCCGCGGTCCGGGCTGTCGCGGCCGACCCCGGGCAGCCCCGCAGTCAGTCCCGCACCCTGTACTGCCTCAGTCCTGCCCGTACCGGGGATCGACGGATTCGGGGGCCAGGCCCAGCAGTTCGGCGACCTGCTCGACCACGACCTCGTGGACGAGCAGGGCGCGCTCGTCCCGCGTCTTGGTGCGGATCTCCACCGGCCGACGGTAGATCACGATCCGCGCGGGATGATCTCCGCGGGCGGCGACCATCAGTCCGAGCGGTACCGTCCCCTCGCCCCAGGAGTGCCCGCCGAGCTCCTCGGCGCCACCCGGCACGGGCACTTCGCGTACCAGGAACTCCACGTCGGACAACTGCGGCCAGCGCCGTTCCAGCCGGTCGACGGAGTCGTGCACGAGGTCGACGAACGCCTCGGCCCGGCTGACCGCCAGGGGTACCTGAGGTGGTGCGATCGGCCCGCGCATACCGCGGCCGTGGCGGTCACGGCGTCGTGGTCGCGGCTCGGACGGGCGGGGAGGTACGGGGTTGTCCATCACATCTGAGGGTAGCCGTCCAGTCGCGCCCGGCACGCGCCGACCGGGTACCGCGCGCCATGTCGGTAGATGAACATTTCAGCCATAGTTGCGTCCGATTCAGCACACTCTTGCGACCAGTGATCTCGAGATGAATGACACCATTCGGACCGAGTGGTGACAGGATTCATCGTCGGCCCCCTGCCGCGGCCTTCCCCTCCACGCAGGTCAGCATGGGTGTCCGCAGGTCAGACGTAGGGCGTCGGCCGGAACGACACGGCGGGGTGAGCTCGTGGAGAGTCGTCGCGGCCCGCTCAAGAGTGCGGTACCGTCCAACGTCGTGAGCCCTGTACGTCGCTGTTCGCGCACCGCGTGCGGCCGCCCCGCCGTCGCGACGCTGACGTACGTCTACGCGGACTCGACCGCCGTCCTCGGGCCGCTCGCCACCTATGCCGAGCCCCACTGCTACGACCTCTGCGCCGAGCACTCCGAGCGTCTGACCGCCCCGCGCGGGTGGGAAGTCGTCCGGCTCGCCGTCGACTCCGGTCCCACCCGCCCCAGCAGTGACGATCTCGAAGCGCTCGCCAACGCCGTACGGGAAGCCGCGCGTCCGCAGGAGCGTGCCGCGGGCGGCGCCGGCGGCCGGGGGGCCGAGCCGATGGAGGTCGCCCGCCGGGGCCACCTCCGCGTACTGCGCTCGCCCGAGCCCTGAGCCGCCCCCCGGCGGCCTGGTGTGATGGCCGCGGTGCCGAACAAGATCCCCGGGCCTGGGCCCGGGTCGCCCCGTCGTGATTCCCCGGTCATGGATCCCCGGTCGTGACGCCCTCTTCCCGATGCTCCGGCCGTTGGTTCCGGAGCCCGGCAGGTGCCGGGTGTCCGAGCCGCATTGCCCCTGGTCCGGCAGCTCCCGGTGTCCGAGTCGCGCGGTCCCCGTCCCGGGCTGTCGCCTCGGGTCGTCCGTCCTGCCCGACTTGTCACCACGGCCGGGTACTGTGCTGTCACGAGGGAGCCAGCAGGGGCAGGATCAACTCCAGGAGGCGTACAACGTGCCCGACTTGTCGCAGATCGTAAAGGCTTACGACGTGCGCGGTGTGGTCCCGGAGCAGTGGGACGAGCCGCTCGCCGAACTCTTCGGCGCGGCCTTCGCTCAGGTGACCGGCGCGGACGCGATCGTCGTCGGCCATGACATGCGGCCCTCCTCGCCCGGGCTGTCGCGGGCGTTCGGCCGCGGTGCGGCGTCCCGGGGCGCCGATGTGACCGAGATCGGCCTGTGCTCCACGGACCAGTTGTACTTCGCCAGCGGTCAACTCGGCCTGCCCGGCGCGATGTTCACCGCGAGCCACAACCCCGCGCAGTACAACGGCATCAAGATGTGCCGGGCGGGCGCCGCTCCGGTGGGCCGGGACAGCGGGCTCTCCGAGATCCGCGCTCTCGTCGAGGAGTGGGCGGAGGCCGGAAGCCCCGAGCCCGCCGCCACGGCCGGCACGATCACCCAGCGGGACGTCCTCGCCGACTACGCCACCCACCTGCGCTCGCTCGTCGACCTCTCCGGGATCCGCCGGCTGAAGACCGTGGTCGACGCGGGCAACGGCATGGGCGGGCACACGGTCCCCACGGTCCTCGAGGGCCTGCCCATCGAGCTCGTCCCCCTGTACTTCGAGCTGGACGGCACCTTCCCGAACCACGAGGCCAACCCGCTCGACCCGAAGAACATCGTGGATCTCCAGGCCAAGGTGCGCGAGACCGGCGCCGACATCGGCCTGGCCTTCGACGGCGACGCCGACCGCTGCTTCGTCGTCGACGAGAACGGCGACCCCGTCAGCCCGTCCGCGATCACCGCTCTCGTCGCTGCCCGGGAGCTCGCCAAGCACGGGGGCGGCACGGTCATCCACAACCTGATCACCTCCTGGTCCGTCCCCGAGGTCGTCAAGGAGCAGGGCGGGACCCCGGTCCGTACCCGTGTGGGGCACTCGTTCATCAAGGAGGAGATGGCCCGTACCGGTGCGATCTTCGGCGGCGAGCACTCCGCGCACTACTACTTCCGCGACTTCTGGAACGCCGACACCGGCATGCTCGCCGCCCTCCATGTGCTCGCCGCGCTCGGTGGCCAGAGCGGCCCGCTGTCCGCGCTGGTGGCCGAGTACGACCGTTATGCCGCCTCCGGTGAGATCAACAGCACCGTCGACGACCAGGCGGGCCGCGCGGCGGCGGTCAAGGCGGCGTTCGAGGGCCGCGAGGGCGCGGAGCTCGACGAGCTCGACGGGCTGACCGTCACCACCGCCGACTGGTGGTTCAACCTCCGCCCCTCCAACACCGAGCCGCTCCTCCGTCTCAATGTGGAGGCCCGTGACACGGCGACGGCCGACCGGGTCCGCGACGAGGTCCTCGCCATCGTCCGCGCCTGACACGTGCCTGACACACATCCGCGCGACGCCGTGCCGTACGTAAGGGCCGGAGGACGTCCGGCCCGGTTTGTGGGTCAGATGCCTGATGTGCTTCCGGGCCGTACGTCCGGGCGTGACCTACGGCCGTGCGCGATGTACGGGGCTGCGTGACGTCCCGGCCCTGTCCGACGTACGGCCCTGTACGACGTGCAGGCCGGGCCGCGCTCCGGGCGCGGCCCGGCGGTACGCTGGCCACGCCGACCACCTTCCTCTCCACCGGGGGAGGAAGGGTGTATCCGAAGGGAAACCCCCATGCCGCTCGAAGCCGGTCTCCTGGAGATCCTCGCCTGCCCGGCGTGCCACGCGCCGCTCCGCGAAGTCTCCGAAGCCGACGCCGGAGCCGAGGCCGACTCCGGCGAGCTGGTGTGCACCGGATCGGACTGCGGCCTGGCCTATCCCATCCGCGACGGCATTCCCGTCCTGCTCGTCGACGAGGCCCGCCGCCCGGCCTGAGCGCTGCGAACGGGCCTCGGAGACCACAGCCCACCGGTGATCGGAGGCTCCACCACGATGCTCGACGAGTCGCTGCTCGACGCCGCCGAGGCTCTGGCCCGCGCCGACACCCTCGGCCTGCTGCGCGGCGCGGCGGAGTCCGGCGCACGGGTCCGTACGGCCGCCCGCGCCGCCGTCGAAGCCGGACTGGCGAACCTCAGACCCGACGGGCGGCCGCGTGCCCTGCTTCTCGCCGGTCCAGGCCCCACCACAGGCTGCATCGCCGATCTGCTGTCCGCCCTCGGCGGCGGCAATGTCCCGGTCAGCCTGATCCGGCCGTACGGCGCCCTGGCCGACCCCGGCGCCCTGCTGTGGACGCTGCCGGGCTGGGTCGGACCGATGGACCTGCTGCTGGTCGTCACCACCGACGGCACGGAGCCCGGTCTGTCCGCCCTCATCGAGCAGGCCTACCGGCGCGGCTGCTCCGTTGTGACGATCACCCCGCCCCACTCCCCGCTCACCGACGAAGCAGGCGGCAGGCACGGACTGGTGGTACCCCTGGCCCCCGGTCCGTACGAGGAGGTCCCCGAGGACCAGCCGCTCCCGCCCGCTCGGCTGCGGCCCTCCCCGGCCGCCGGTCTCCCGGGCACCCTGTGGGCGCTCCTCACCCCGCTGCTCGTTCTCAACGACCGCCTCGGTCTCTTCTCCGCGCGGCCGCCGGACATCCAGTCCGTCGCCGACCGCCTGGACCGGGTCGCCGAGCGGTGCGGCCCCGCCGTCGCCACGTACAGCAACCCGGCCAAGACCCTGGCCGCCGAACTGGCTGACGCCCTTTCCCTACTGTGGAGTGAGGGCCCTCTCGCCGGCGCCGCCGCACGCCACTTCGCCCGGGTGCTGACGTCCGTGGCCGGCCGTCCTGCTCTCGCCGCCGAACTCCCCGAAGCCCTGCTCGTCCACGGCACTCTGCTCTCCGGCGCCTTCGCCGCCGGCGCCGACCCGGACGACTTCTTCCGCGACCGCGTCGAGGACCCCCAGGCGCTCCACGCGCGCGTGGTGCTGCTCCGTGAGCAGAGCGCCCTGGACGCCCACTCACCGACGCCCGCCGCACGGGAGCTGGCGCTGAGCCATGACACCCCGGTCAGCGAACTCGAACCGTCCCCGGGCAGCCCTCTCGAGGCCGTCGCGGAACTACTCGCCATCGGGGATTTCGCCGCCGTTTACCTGGCACTCGCCTCCGGGGAGAGAGCATGAGCGGTCACCGCTCGTAGAGTCGGCCCAGCCCGGCCACGAGCAGCCGCTCCGCTCCCCCGGCCACCGCTGGGAGGTGCCCCCACGTACGCACAGTCAGGAACAGCGACCGCATGGACCGTCTCACCAACACCGTGCGCCCCTACGCCTGGGGCTCCACCACCGCCATCCCGCAGCTTCTCGGCGCCGAGCCGACCGGTGAGCCCCAGGCCGAGCTGTGGATGGGCGCACACCCGGGAGCGCCGTCCCGGGTCGACCGGGGCCACGGCCCCGTGGCGCTCTCGGACGTGATCGCGGCGGACCCCGAAAACGAGCTGGGCCGGACCGCGGTCGACCGCTTCGGCCCCCGGCTGCCGTTCCTGTTGAAGATCCTCGCCGCGGCGTCGCCGCTCTCGCTGCAGGTCCACCCCGACCTGGCCCAGGCGAAGGCGGGCTTCGCCGACGAGGAGGACCGCGGCGTCCCGATCCAGGCACCGCACCGCAACTACAAGGACGCCAACCACAAGCCCGAACTGATCTGCGCGCTCACGCCGTTCGACGGGCTGTGCGGCTTCCGGCGCGAGACGGAGGCCGCCGAGCTGATGGCGGGCCTCGATGTGGACTCCCTCAAGCCGTACGTCGACATCCTGCACGCCGCGCCCGGACCGGACGCCCTGCGCGAGGTCCTCACCGCCGTGCTCACCGCGGACAGGACGGCGATGGCCGAGACCGTGGACCAGGCCGCGGCCGCCGCCGGGCGGCTCGCCACCGTCGACGGGCCGCACCAGGACGCGTACGCCGCCTACGCCTCCCTCGCACGGCACTACCCCGGCGACCCCGGCGTGATCGCCGCCATGCTGCTCAACCACGTACGGCTCCAGCCCGGCGAGGCCCTCTTCCTCGGCGCGGGCGTCCCCCACGCCTATCTCGAGGGACTCGGTGTCGAGATCATGGCCAACTCCGACAACGTGCTGCGCTGCGGCCTCACCCCCAAGCACGTGGACGTCCCCGAACTCCTGCGCGTCGTCCGCTTCGAGCCGAGCGCGCCGGGCATCCTCCGCCCCCAGGCCGTCGCCGACCCCTCGCTCCCCGACGGGGACGGCGAGGAGACATACGACACCCCGATCGACGAATTCCGGCTGTCCCGCTCCGTACTGGCCGACGGCGCCGGGCCGCGCCGGATCCCCTCCGGCGCCCCGCGGATCCTGCTCTGCACCGCGGGGACCGCCGTGCTGCGCTCGGACTCGGCGGAACTGCGCCTGGGACCCGGTGAATCGGCGTACGCCCCGGCGGGTGAGGAGATCACACTCTCCGGTGACGGGACGGTCTTCCGCGCGACCGTGGTGGCCTGAGGAGACGCCCGTCGGGCGGGCTGCAACAATGTCCGCCGGTAAAGGCGGAGCAAAGCTCCCGGTCGACGGAAGGGACACTCGGCACTCATGAGTGCATCAGGCGGAACCAAGGCGATCGTCGCCGCGCTGGGCGCCAATCTGGCCATCGCCGCAGCCAAGTTCGTGGCGTTCGCCTTCAGTGGCTCGTCGTCGATGCTGGCCGAAGGCGTGCACTCGCTCGCCGACTCCGGCAATCAGGGGCTGCTGCTGGTCGGCGGCAAGAAGGCCCAGCGCGAGGCCACGCCCGAGCACCCCTTCGGCTATGGCCGCGAGCGGTACATCTACAGCTTCCTGGTCTCGATCGTGCTCTTCTCGGTCGGCGGCATGTTCGCGATCTACGAGGGCTACGAGAAGATCAAGCATCCGCATGAGATCGAGGACTGGTACTGGCCGATCGGCGTCCTGGTCTTCGCGATCATCGCGGAAAGCTTCTCCTTCCGTACGGCCATCAAGGAGTCGAACGAGCTGCGCGGGAAGCAGTCGTGGACCGAGTTCGTACGCCGGGCCAAGGCGCCGGAGCTGCCCGTCGTCCTGCTGGAGGACCTGGGCGCGCTCGTCGGCCTGGTACTGGCGCTCGGCGGTGTGAGCGTCGCCATCGCCACGGGCAACGGCGTCTGGGACGGCATCGGCACCCTCTGCATCGGCACGCTGCTCATCGTGATCGCCTTCGTCCTCGCGGCGGAGACCAAATCGCTGCTGCTGGGCGAGTCCGCCGGGGCGGAGGACGTGGCGAAGATCCGCGAGGCGGTCGTCGACGGTACGACCGTGACCGGCCTCATCCATATGCGCACGCTGCACCTGGGGCCGGAGGAGCTGCTGGTCGCGGCGAAGATCGGGGTACAGCACGAGAGCACCGCCGCCCAGGTCTCCGAGGCGATCAACGCGGCGGAAGCCCGTATCCGCGAGGCTGTCCCGATCGCTCGCGTGATCTATCTGGAGCCGGACATCTACAGCGATGCCGCGGCGGCGGCGGGTCCCGACCCCGCGAAGACGCCCGGCGGCTCCGCGGGACACTGACTGATGCCCCTCGCGGCTGTCCTGTGACGCTCGCCGGGGACGGACGAGGCCCCTTGAACGCACCCCGTCGTGGGTGGATTCAAGGGGCCTTCGCCGTGTCGGCCTCGGTGGCCGCGGCTGCGGGTCTCCACGGCCGTGGACGTCGTCGTAGCCGTGGACTGTGGGCTGTGACCGGTGAGCCGTGAGCCGTGAGCCATGATCAGTGAGCCGTGACCGGTGAGCCGTGGCCTGCACGGGATCCGGTGAGCCGCGCCGTGCGCCTACGCGATCTCGCTGAGCACCCGCAGGTCGACACCGTGTCCGGCGCGGCCGTCAGCCGCTCCCGGAAGCCGGTGTCCGTCCGTTTCCGGGACAGCGGCGCCAGAATCCGTAGATGCTCGTCACCGGCCGCCGCCTCCGGTACGGAGATCATGAAGATGAGCGTGGCCCGGGTGCCGTCCAGGGAGCCCCATTCGATGCCCTCGGCCGAGCGTGCGAAGCCGACGACCGGGGCCGTCACACCGTCCGTCTTGCGATGATGATGCCGTCCGGGTTTGACATCGTTGTCAAGCAAGACATCCGCGGCCCCGGTCGACCCCTGGGTCTCCACCTTCATCCGATGGCCGAGCGATTCGGCGGCCCGGGCCAGATTCTCCGCGGCCATGGAGGTGTGGGCGATGCCGGTCGGACAGGCGGTCACTGCGAGCAGTTTCAGCCCCTGTCCGCTCGTCCCCGCGGCACTGGGGGGATCGGCTGGCCTCGTCACGTGATCCTCCTTACCGCTCTTGCACAGAAAGCCCGCTCTCGCACGGCAACCACGTGAAACCCGCTCCCGCACGCGAGGCCGCGCTCTTGAACGCGAGGCTGCTCTTGCGTGCGAGTCGTGCAAGTGTTCTTGGGTTCGCGCCCCCGACAACACCCCGGAGGGGGCGCAAAAGTCGGCAGCCTCCAGGACCGATGGGGGCAAACGTCATGACCGGATCCACCGTCGCCCCGGAGGCGGGCTGGGGCCCGCCGGGTTGATCGGTGTAGATTCGTGACCAGACAGACGTCGCTGCTGATGGCGGTCGGGCGGTCCGCGTCGCGGGCCGACCGAGGGAGAGAGGGCCTCCGACGGACTGCGCTGCGGCCCCGGACCAGTGTGTCCGCTGCCGCAGAACAGCCTTGTCCACGCACTCGAACCCACGAGGAGCACCTCGCATGACCACAGCTGCCACCGGTCAGGACTTCAAGGTCGCCGACCTGTCTCTGGCCGCCTTCGGCCGCAAGGAGATCTCCCTCGCCGAGCACGAGATGCCCGGCCTGATGGCGATCCGCGACGAGTACGCCGCCTCCCAGCCTCTCGCCGGCGCCCGTATCACCGGCTCGCTGCACATGACCGTGCAGACCGCGGTGCTGATCGAGACCCTGGCGGCCCTGGGCGCCGAGGTGCGCTGGGCCTCCTGCAACATCTTCTCGACCCAGGACCACGCGGCGGCCGCCGTCGCGGTCGGCCCGGACGGCACCCCCGAGAACCCCCGGGGCATCCCGGTCTTCGCCTGGAAGGGCGAAACGCTCGAAGAGTACTGGTGGTGCACCGAGCAGGCGCTGACCTGGCCGAACAGCCCCACCGGCGGGCCGAACATGATCCTCGACGACGGTGGCGACGCGACCCTCCTCGTCCACAAGGGTGTGGAGTACGAGAAGGCCGGCGCCGCACCCGACCCGTCCACCGCGGACAACGACGAGTTCCGCCTCATCCTGCAGCTGCTGAACCGCACGCTCGGCGAGAACCCGCAGAAGTGGACCCAGCTGGCGTCCGAGATCCGCGGCGTCACCGAGGAGACCACCACCGGCGTCCACCGCCTCTACGAGATGCAGCAGGCGGGCTCGCTCCTCTTCCCGGCGATCAATGTCAACGACGCCGTGACCAAGTCGAAGTTCGACAACAAGTACGGCTGCCGCCACTCGCTCGTCGACGGCATCAACCGCGCCACCGACGTCCTCATCGGCGGCAAGGTCGCGGTCATCTGCGGCTACGGCGATGTCGGCAAGGGCTGCGCGGAGTCCCTGCGCGGCCAGGGCGCCCGCGTCGTCATCACCGAGATCGATCCCATCTGCGCCCTCCAGGCGGCGATGGACGGCTACCAGGTGACGACGCTCGAGGATGTCATCGACACCGCCGACATCTTCATCACCACGACCGGCAACAAGGACATCATCATGGCCTCCGACATGGCCAGGATGAAGCACCAGGCCATCGTCGGGAACATCGGCCACTTCGACAACGAGATCGACATGGCCGGCCTCGCGAACATCCCCGGCATCGTCAAGGACGAGGTCAAGCCGCAGGTCCACACCTGGACCTTCCCCGAGGGCAAGAAGATCATCGTGCTCTCCGAGGGACGGCTGCTCAACCTCGGCAACGCCACCGGTCACCCGTCGTTCGTGATGTCCAACTCCTTCGCGAACCAGACCATCGCCCAGATCGAGCTGTTCACCAAGCCCGAGTCCTACCCGATCGGCGTCTATGTGCTCCCCAAGCACCTCGACGAGAAGGTCGCGCGACTCCACCTCGACTCGCTCGGTGTGAAGCTCACACAGCTCCGCCCGGAGCAGGCCGCCTACATCGGCGTCCTGGTCGAGGGGCCGTACAAGCCCGACCACTACCGCTACTGACAGCCCCGGTTGCTGACAGCACCGAACCGATGAATCCGGGCCCCCGCCACTCGCGGGGGCCCGGCCCGTCAAGGACCCCCACATGCCGCGCGGCCGCTACTCCCTCCACGACACGCACGACCGCACTCCGCTGGGAGAGGAGCACTTCCACTGCGCCATCGGCCCCTCCGGCTGGCGCTATGTCTCACAGATCACCGCCCCCTCCGGGGATCACTCCGGCTCCGTCGACCTCACCACCGACGAGCTCGGCCGCCCCATCCGTCTCGAACTGCACGCCGCGAGCTGGCAGGTCCGCGGAGCCGCCCTCGAGGGTGTCACCTGGGTCCGTACGGATCCCACGGGCGCCCACGCCACCGAAGGCAACGTCCGCGCTCACGCGTTCACCGGCGCATCCCCCGCCTTTCTCGTCGCCACAGCGCGGCTGCTCCGCCTCACCCCCGGCGCGCCCGCGACCCGCGTCCGTCTCGTCGCCTTCACCAGCCCGGTCCTGGCCCCCCGTACCCTCGATCAGTCCTGGGCGCTGCTGCACAGCGAAGCACACGACACCGACAGCGGCCCGCTGACCGTGGACGCGTACCAGGTCACCGACCTGGACACCGGCGAGCAGCAAGCCGTCCACATCGCCGGGGACGTGGTCCTGGCCGCCCCCGGAATCGAGCTCGAAGACCTCGAGAGTCCGCCCTCGACCTTCCCCTGAGCGCAGGTGGGTCCGGCCCTTGAGCGCAGGTCCGTCCGGCTCGTCACGCCGAAGCGCCGCCGCTGTCCGGAGGCGCCGTTACGCGAGTGGCCGCCCCTCTGACGTCGCCTTACGCGGGCGTGGTCGCCGTAGTGCGTGTCTCACGGCCCTCCGCGGGCAATGCGACGCACGGCCCGGCCCGGCCCGGCACTGCACGCCCAGCCTCAGGCCGGGACCCCGCTGCCTTGTCTGGATCGCCCGAACCGTCCCAGGACGAGAACGACCACCCCCAGCCTCCGGCCGGGGGTACCCCCACACCGGACGCCGCTCACTGATCCACTCGGAGCCGTCAGGCGGGGGCGCTGTTACGCGGGCGGTGCGAAGCCCGTCGCACCCGTGGGCGGCTCTGCTGGGCCGGGGTCCGGCTGCGCGGCGGCACCCGGCGGTGGGGCCAAGGTCTCCGCGGCCGTGGCGGACTCCGCCACAGTCGTCTCCGCACCGGGCGGCGCAGGCGTCCCAGGCATGATCGTCCCGGTCACGGATGCCGTCGGCACGCGCCCTGGACCGCCTGCCCGTGCGGACGGGGCCGACCCGTCCTCCACGCCCCCCGGCGCACCCTCGTAACCGGTGGGTACGCCGGCCGTAGCAGCCCGCCCCCGCGCACCGCCGAACACCCGCTGCGCATCCCGCGCCTGCCGCTCGCCCACGACACCCGCCAGATAGGCATGCGGGGGCACCCCGTCGGGCACCGGCACACCCGTGCACGCCGCCACATCGCCCGCCAGCTGCTGTGCCAACGCCCAGCCGACCTGCGGATCGAGCTGCCCCATCCGCGACAGGTACTGCCGTACCGCCAGCCACAGGCCGTCGGGGACCCGTGAGAGGTCGAGCCCCTGGAACTGTCCCGCCAGCCACGGCGGCGGCGGCGGAATGCGAACCGGCTGCGGCACCGGTATCCGCTCCCGGACCACCAGAGTGCCCGCGAAGACATCGCCCAGCCTCCGCCCCCGCGCCGAGACCAGCGAAGAGATCACCGCGACGACCCCGAACGTCATGAGGATCTCGACCACCCCCATGGCACCGCGCACCAGAGCGTGCCGGAAACGGATCGGCCCGCCGTCGTCCCGCACCACGCGCAGTCCGCACGCCATCTTCCCCAGGGAACGCCCGTGGCTGAGCGTCTCCACGGCGATCGGTGCCCCGACCAGCACCAGGACGAACGTCGCCACGGCCACCGCGGCCCGGGCGGCCTGGTCCAGGGACGCCGTGGCGGCGACCAACCCCATGGACACGACGACATAGACGGTGAAGACGACCACCAGGTCGACCAGGACGGACAACGTGCGGCTCGGCAGCTTGGCCGGCCGCAGCCCCAGAACGACGGCCTCGCCGGTCACGAGCTCACTCACGTGTGAAGCCTCCCTCTTCCCGGGCCTCACCGACGCCCTGCCCCGTACTCCCGTACTCCTGTACTCCCGTACGACCAGTCTGCCGCTGAGAGGCCGAGATCTGCCAAGCTGAACCGGCATCCGCACAAGCCGCCACCGCCGTACAAGCCCGCCCCGCGTCCGGCCCGCCGTAACAAGCCCGCCCCGCCGTACAAGCCTTTGCCCCGCTGTAAGAGCACTGCCCCGCCGTAATCCCGACCACGCACGACCCACTACGCCGACGCCGCCGCGAGGAGCAGCGCTCATGGACCTCGATGTGTTCGTCGCCGCCCACCGAGCCGAGTGGGTACGCCTGGAGGAGCTGCTGCGCCGCAGGCGCCGTCTGACCGGGGCGGAAGCGGACGAACTCGTCGCCCTCTACCAGCGCACCGCCACCCATCTGTCCCTCATCCAGTCCAGCGCCCCCGACCCGCAGCTGACCGGCCGCCTCACCCAGCTCGTCGCGCGCGCCCGCAGCGCCGTCACGGGGGCTCGCAAGGCGGGCTGGCGGGACGCCGCCCGCTTCCTCACGACAGGATTCCCTGCGGCCCTGTACCGGACACGCCGGTGGTGGGCCACGACCGCGGTCCTCTCGACCGTGCTCGCCGTCCTGGTCGGCTGGTGGGTCGGTACGCACCCGGAGGTCCAGTCCTCCATCGCCGCCCCCGACGAGCTCCGCGAGCTCACCCGCCCCGGCGGCGAGTACGAGACCTACTACTCCAGCCATGCTGCGGCGTCCTTCGCCGCCCAGGTCTGGACGAACAACGCCCAGGTCGCGGCCGTCTGCCTCGTCCTCGGAGCCTTCCTGGGACTACCGGTGCTCTGGGTCCTGTTGCAGAACATACTGAACCTCGGGATCGGGCTGGGGTTGATGTCCTCGGTCGGCAGGCTCGACACCTTCCTGGGTCTGATCCTGCCCCACGGGCTGCTGGAACTGACCGCGGTCTTCGTGGCCGCGGGCACGGGCCTCCGCCTCGGCTGGACGGTCATCGATCCCGGGCACCGCTCGCGGCGCTCGGCTCTCGCCCAGGAAGGGCGGGCGGCCATCGGGATGGCGATCGGCCTGGCGGTCGTGCTCTTCGTCTCGGGCGTGATCGAAGGCTTCGTGACCCCGTCCGGCTTGCCACCCTGGGCCCGCATCGCCGTTGGCGTCACGGCCGAGGCCGCCTTCCTCGTGTACGTGTTCGGGGTGGGCCGCCGCGCCGCGCGAGCGGGCGAGACCGGCGACGTCGAGGAGCGGGACCGCAGTACAGAGCTGCCTGTAGCGGCCTGAGGGCCGTGGATGCGCATACGCGATGTGCATCTACGAGCGCTGAGCTGCTAGTATCCACTTCTCCCCACCAGGCCCGTTGACACGGGCTGGGTCGAGAGGTAGAGTTTAACGGTTGCGACGAACTGGACAGGTTCGTCCGTAGTCTCTAAAATTACTGCACTCCATCTTCGGGAAACGCGTCCGAAGGGGTGCGCGCCTCCGAAAATTATCGGGTACGTGAAGCCGGTCAGATCGGCGAAAGCGGGTCTGATAAAGTCGGAGCAGCCGAAAGGCAAAGGCCATCCAACGGCCACTGGAATCGAAGATTCGGACCGGGAACGGTGCTGAATAGAGTCTGGTAAGGTTGGAAACACCGAAGGGAAGCGCCCGGAGGGCCCGGAGACGGGGCCGAAGGAAGCGTCCGTTCCTTGAGAACTCAACAGCGTGCCAAA
>NZ_JBQQBW010000139.1:0-15309 GCF_052245415.1 Streptomyces sp. 8N706
CCACCTGGCCCAGTTGCTGCGGGCCCAGTGCGCCACCGACAGCCCTCCAACGGCGGTACGGACGAGTGGGAGCACCGAGGGGCCGGAAGTATCCGCGTACCGACCGTCGCGGACAGGAGCCGGCGCTTGCGCCGCCGCCCGCTGCCGCCTCCCGGCCGGATCCGTACGGCGGTCCGGCGCGTCCCCGGCCTTCGGTACGTACGGAAGGCTGGGCCCGGCTCGAACCGTGTGCGGGCGGAGAGCCGTGAGGGTCGCACGGAGTCGGATGGGATCCAGCGGGAGCCGTCGAACGCGCGGAGGGGCGCGAGGGGCAGCGAGCACCAACAGCCCCATCGCTCAGTTGATCGATCACATCCGGCCACCTTCGGCCCCGCCGCGACGGTCCGCCGGGGGCCCTCAGCGCCCCGGCCCCGCAGAAGGTGATCCCAGCGGCGGGACAGCGCTCCGTACTGGCCGCTCGGACGCGGTACGCGGGGGCGGCGACAGCGTCCGCCGTTCCCTCAGGCGGGCCTGTCATCCGGCGTCGGACATCGGAATACCGGAAAATGGCACAGCAGGGTTGCCCAGCGCATTTCGTTCAACTTCTGTCCATCCCAAGCCTGTCCGGCGTTGCGTCACACCTGGGACCCTCGGCCAGTCCGCGAAAGACGACGCGAGGAGTCCACGTGCGCATACGCCCTCTCGCAGCCGCAGTCGGAACGTTTCTGGGGTTCTCCTCACTGTTCCTCCCCACCACGGCGGCACAGGCCGCCGACCACCCGCACCGCCCGGTGGTCGTCGCTCACCGCGGCGCCTCCGCGTACGCCCCCGAGAACACTCTCGCGGCCGTCGACAAGGCCGACGACCTGGGCATCACGTGGGTGGAGAACGACGTCCAGCGCACCAAGGACGGCGCGTTGGTGGTCATTCATGACACCGACCTCAAGCGCACCACCAACGTGGAACAGGTCTTCCCCGACCGCGCGCCCTGGAAGGTCTCGGACTTCACCCTGGAGGAGATCAGGCAGCTCGACGCGGGCAGCTGGTTCTCGTCCGCCTACGCGGGCGCGCGCGTGCCCACCCTGCAGGATTACCTCGAACGGGTGAGCGCCCACCGGCAGAAGCTGCTGCTGGAGATCAAGGCGCCCGAGCTGTACCCGGGCATCGAGCTACAGACGCTCCTGGAGCTGCGGCGGTCGGGCTGGCTGGACCACCACCATGTCCACCGGAAGCTGATCATCCAGTCCTTCAGCGCGGACAGCGTGCAAACGGTGCACAAGCTCCGGCCCGATGTGAAGACCGGGTTCCTGGGCACCCCCGACGTGGGTGACCTGGGGAAGTATGCGGAGTACGTGGACCAGATCAATCCGAGCCACAAGACGGTGACGCCCCAGTACATCGCCGCCCTCCACCAGCTGCGGGGCGCGCACGGCCGTCAGCTCGAGGCCTACACCTGGACCGTCAACGACGGTCCGACCGCGGCACGGCTCAAGGGCTACGGGGTGGACGGCATCATCACCAACACCCCTGACGTCGTCCGCGACGCGACGGCGGGGAGCGCCTCGAACCACAGCTCCTTCGTCGGCGCCTCGGCGTCGTAGCTCCGACTCCCGGGAAGCACGGCGCCCGTGCGGCCGCGTCCCCTCGTCGGGCGCGGCCGCACTCCTCCGCCCGCCACGCGCGCGTGGCCGGGGAGAGCTACGCTGCGTGAGATGAGTGCAGTGACGTGGACCGTGACCGGTACCCCCATCGGACCGCTGCTGCTCGCGGCGACCGACCAGGGCCTGGTCAACGTCGTCTTCCACGCCGACGAGCGGACGGCGCGCGCGGCCCTGGAGCGGCTGGCCGCCCGGCTCGGCGGCGAGCCGGTGGAGGCCGCCGAGAACCCCCTGCTCACCGGGACGGTCCGGCAGCTGCGCGCCTACTTCGCGGGTTCACTGCGCGAGTTCGGCCTCGAGCTGGACTGGTCGCTGTCGGCCGGCTTCAACCGGCGGGTGCTGCGCGAGCTCGCGACCGGTGTCCCGTACGGGGCGGTCGTCGGCTACCAGGACCTGGCCGACCGCGTCGGCGAACCGGGAGCCGCGCGGGCGGTGGGCACCGCGATGGGCTCCAATCCCCTGCCGGTCGTCGTCCCCTGCCACCGGGTGGTGGAGAGCGGCGGCGGCATCGGCGGTTTCGGCGGAGGCCGGGAGACGAAGCGCGCACTGCTGGCGCTGGAGGGCGTCCTGCCACCGCCTCTGTTCTGACGCGACGGCCTCTGTTCTGACGCCACTGCCTCCGCTTCCGGCGGGATGGCCTCCGCTCCGGCGGGACGGACAACGTGCCCGTCCCTCTGCCGCCGCCGCCCGCCTCCTGCTGACAGCCCGGTCGCTTGCGGCACCGGCCGCGGCCGGAGGAGAACCCGCGGGCCCGGCACCAGGTCTCCGGTACGGGTGCGGGAGCGGTGGCCCCTCGCCGCGGCACGTCCGCCATGGCAGTCCGTCGCGGCCCGCCTCCGACCGCCGTTGTGCCTCCGACCGCCGTTGTCAGTGGCAGGTCCTAGCGTTGCGATCAGTGGGGTTCGGCCAGGGTGGCCGTCCGGGGAAGGGGCGTTGTCGTGTCGCAGACGAAGACGTATCTGGAGCTGTCGCAGGACGGTGGCGGGGCGCACAAGTTCTATGAGGTGACGGTGAACGGGACGGTCGTCTCGGTGCGTTACGGGCGGATCGGCGCGGCCGGACAGCTGCAGACGTCCACGTTCCCCACGGCCGAGAAGGCCCGGGCCGCGGCTGCGAAGAAGATCGGCGAGAAGGTCCGCAAGGGCTACGCCCCGGCGGTCCAGGGCCGGCGCAAGGCACGGCCGGTGACGCGCCGTCAGGTCACTTCCGCACCGTCGACCGCCCGTGCGGTCGCGCCCGTCCTGTGGCGTTTCCGGACGGGCACGTCGGCCTTCGGCATCCACATCGACGAGGACCGCTGCTGGGTGGGCAACCAGTCCGGCGATGTCCACACCCTGAGCCACGACGGCGAGGTGCTGGCGCGCTATCAGCTTCCCGACGGCGTCAAGTGCCTGGTGGCGGACGACTTTTGGATCTACGCGGGCTGTGATGACGGCAAGGTCTACGACCTGTCCTCGAAACTCCCCTTCGCCGCCTACGACATCGCCGAGGACGTCGACATCTTCTGGCTCGACATCCGCGAGGGCGTCCTCAACGTCTCCGACCGCAGCGGCGGGCTGACCGTGATCGACCACGAGGACGAGTTCCAGTGGTCGCGCAAGAGCTCCGGCGGTCAGGCCTGGATGGTGCGGTGCGACGACCAGGCGGTCTACCACGGCCATCAGCGCGGCGTGACCGCGTACGGCCTGGACGGCAGCAGCGAGCTGTGGCACACCCCGACGCAGGGGGCGGTGCTCTTCGGATGGCAGGAGGACGACGCCGTGTACGCCGGTACCGGCCGCCATGTGGTCCAGCGCCTCGCGAAGGCGTCAGGGGCGGTCGAGGCCTCGTACCAGTGCGACACCGCGGTCTACTCGTGCGCCACCGCGCCCGGTGGTCAGTACGTCTTCGCCGGTGACTCCGCCTCGTCCGTCTACTGCTTCGCCGAGGACGGCACACGGCTGTGGAAGCTCGGCACGGGCGGCGGCTCGGCCCTGTCGATGCAGTACCTCGACGAGAAGCTGTATCTCGTCACCACCGACGGGTCCCTGGTCTGCGTCGACGCGAGTGACGCGGCGATCGCCGCCGCCCAGGGCGGCACCGTGCCGGTCGCGGTGGACGTCAAGTCGGCTGCCGCGCTGCCCACCTACGCGCCGTCGGCGACCGTGCAGACGGTGACGGCCACCACGGCTCCGGCGAGCGGCGTGGTCATCGAGTGCGTCCAGGAGGGCGGCCGGTTGCGGATGCGGGTCACCACCGACGGCTACGAGCCCGCCTGGAACGTCCAGTTCCCCCGTCACATACGGGTGCCCGGCGCGCGTTATGTGGTGGACGCCCTCCACCCCGCCTCGGGCGGCTTCTACCGGGTCCGCGGCGAGATCCGGCGCCTGGTCTGACCGACGGCGCGGCCCTGCCGTGCTGGTTCCGCCGACTCGCGGCACCGCGGCACCGGTCGGTCCCGGGAGCGCCGCGACGACTCCGCTCCGGTCGTGCGCGCCCAGGACCGCCGGGCCGGCAACGGCTGCGCTCCGGACGAAGGGACGCGGAACGACCGGGCTCGCAACGGCCGTCCGGTCGGACGCACCCGGGACCGCCGGGCTGCCGAATGCACCGCACGTCCGCTCTGCCGGGCCCGGGACGGGGGGCGTCAGCGCTCCACCGTCCAACGTCAGGCCATCGGCAGGGCGCGAGTTCCGGCCGGGCGCCGCGCCGCGGCTTCCGCGGCCCGGGACCTACCGGTCGGGGTCGCTCCACGCCGGGTGGCGGGGGTCATCCACCCGTACGACGACATCGGCGGCTTCCGACGGTCCCACCTCGTCCTCGTACCGGGCGAAGGCCGGCAGCGTCCACCTCTCGCCCTCGCCCGTACGGCGGGCAAGGGCCGGAGCGGACAGCCGCAGGTGCACCGACAGATCGAGCGGGAACCAGCGCCCGAGGAGCAGTGGCCCGTACAGCACCAGGACGCCGCCGGGCGCCAGCTCCTCACGCGGCGTGCGGGTGGCCCGGTCGGTGACGGGGTCCCACAGGTCGGCCAGCACCTCCCCGCTGCCGCCGGGCTCCAGCGGGTTGAAGACCTCTCGCCACAGTGCGCCCGTGTCGAGCCACAGGTCGTAGTACGCGTCGGGGTCCTCGCGCCCGTACTCGTACCGCAGCGACGCGGGCCGCAGGAAGCCGTCGGCGTCCACCGTCCGCGCCGAGCGCCCGCGCACCCTCAGGGCGTCGGCCAGTCCCTCCGCCAGCTGCCCGGGACGGGCGGCGGGCGCACCGTCGACCGCGACGCGCAGCCATGAGCTGCCGTCCGCCGCCTTCAGCCCGGCGATCCGGCCGGCGAGCGCTTCGGTCAGCCGTTCCCAGGAGATCGCTTCCAGCCGCACGTTCCCATCGTGCCAAACGCCGTCCGCGGACGCGTCGCAGTGCGGGGTCCGACGCAGCAGCCGATCGCCGCCCCTTCGTCATCGAGGGAGGCGGCGATCCCCATGGACCTGTGATCCCATGGGCCTGCGTTCCCATGCAGCGGCTACCTCACGAGCCTGCGCCCTGACGAGCTCGCGATGACGGGGCAGCGCGCCCACGGGTGGATGCACCAAGTACGCGGCGCCTCCGCCCACGGGTGGAGGCACCGGGTACCCGACGCCGTCAGCAGCGCGGGACGGGCGGGCTGTACGTCGTGTTGCTCTCGTCGGCCACGTAATAGTCGGAGACCCAGCGGTCGTTGTCGAGCTTGTTCCACACCTTCGTACCGCTCACCGCCGTACCCGGCGCCTGACAGACCGTCCAGGCGAGCGCGCCGCCGGGCAGCGTGCCCGACGTGGCGTAGGTGGTGCCGGGGCCGCTGCGCTGGTTGACGCCTTCGGCCGGTGTCACCTGGTAGGGGAGGGCACAGCGGGGCAGGGGTTCGCTGTACCCGGTGTCGGAGGGGGTGTTCACGTAGTAGTCGGCGACGTACGTGCCGTCGGCGAGCTTGTTCCACACCGAGGACGTACCGACCTCGGAGCCCGGCGTCTGACAGACCACCCGGACCGACGAGCCGGGGCCGACGGACCGCGTGGCTCCGTGCGAAGTGGAAGGGCCGCCACGGGCCTTGAGAGCGGATCCGCTGGTCACCTCGTAGGTGTGGGCGACGGTGGCAACGGGCGCGTCTAGCTGGTCGTTGTCGATATTGATCTTCACGCCGCCATGAGTCTCGTCATGGCTGTTGGTGTACTGCTTGATGCGCTGGTGCGCTCCCCACTGCGAGTCGGGGATTCCCGTCCACCCGGTCAGGGACGGGCTGCCGTCGTAGCGGGCGATCCAGAGGGCGTCGGGCCGGGCGTACGTCGTGGAGTCGTAGACGTCGGAGAGATCCTTGGCCCCGTGGTTGAGGTTCATGTAGACGCCGGAGAGGTAGCCGCGTGCGTGCAGTTCCTTGGTCCACGCCGACAGATAGGTCAGGACGGCCGTCCGGCAGGTGGTGTCGGTGCGTGAGTACTGCTCGATGTCGTTGTAGAACGCGCTGCCGGGCAGCATGCCGCGCTTGGCGGCCTCGGAGATGGCGTCGACCGCTGCCGCCTTGCCCTCGGCGGCGGCCCCGGCGGGTGTGATCTTCTTGTCCTGGGACTTCGCGCCGCAGGGCGGCTGGAGCCCCTTGTAGATGGGCAGCAGGCGCCAATTGAGCTTCGAGACCTCGGCGACCCAGTCGGCGGTCAGTTCGGGCTGGGCGCAGGTGCGGTTGACGCCGCCGATGTAGACGCCGACGGCGCGGTACGGCGAGGCGCTCCAGGCCTTCATCGCCTCGAGGGTCGGCGCCGTACAGGCGTCGAACGCGGGGCCGGAGTAGCGGGTGGCGGTCGCGCCCGAGGGATACGCGACGGGAGTGGCGGGCTCCGCGGCGGCGGGCGGGGCGAGGGCGAGCGTCAGCGCACCACCGACCGTCGCGGCGACAACCGCGCTGAGCCGATGTCTGATGCCGAGCCGATGTCTGATGCCGAGCCGATGTCTGGTACGGAACGCGAAACGAGGACGGGACACGTCGACCCCCGGTGCAGTCGGCCCGAGTCCGGCTGCACGACCGGCGGGCCACGCGCCCCGGAGGACACGTGCTCCGACAGCACGACGGACTCTATGAATTTTTCATCTCTGTCACTTCTGCCACTTCTGTCATAGTTTTGCCACTCTTGTGAAGTCCAGGTCAAGCACTGGACGCAAGGTTTGAGGGTGTGTCCGATACGCCAGTGTTGGGTGAGGAGCCTGTCCTTCGGACGCCGGCGACGAGACGACGGGAGAGGTGCGACGGATGCCCACACCCCTGATGGTTGTGTCCGACGAGGTCCGGGAAGCGCTCACGCGCGGGCGTCCGGTCGTCGCGCTGGAGTCGACCATCATCGCGCACGGCCTGCCCCGCCCCCGCAACCTACGAGTGGCCGAGGAGCTTGAGGACATCGTCCGGTCGGCAGGCGCCGTACCGGCCACCATCGCGGTGCTCGACGGGCGGGCGCACATCGGACTGGACAAAACCCGGTTGGAGCGCGCCGCTGACGACCCCTCACTGCGCAAACTGGGCCACCGCGATCTGGCACCGGCGCTGGCGGCGGGCGCGAGCGGAGCGACGACGGTCTCCGGAACCGCCTTCCTGGCCGCGCGCGCGGGGATCAGGGTGTTCGCGACGGGCGGGCTCGGCGGTGTGCACCGGGAGTGGACGACGACGCAGGACGAGTCGGCCGACCTGGGCCTGCTGGCCCGTACGAGAATCACGGTCGTCTGTGCGGGCGTGAAGTCGGTTCTGGATGTCCCCGCCACGCTTCAGCGCCTGGAGACGCTGGGTGTGGGGGTGTTGGGCTACGGGACGGACCGCTTCCCCGGCTTCTATCTGCGCAGCTCGGGCGAGCCGGTCGACTGGACCGTGCACAGCCCGCAGGACGTCGCGGAAGCCATGCGGGCCCAGGACGCGCTGGGCGGCCCCGGGTCGGCCCTGATCGTCGCCAACCCCGTACCGGAGCGGGAACAGCTGGATCCGGCGCTCCACGATCGTGTCCTGGCGGAGGCGTTGACGGAATGCGCCCGCGAGGGGATCACGGGCCAGTCGGTGACACCGTTCCTTCTGGACTACCTCGTCCGGCATACGGAGGGCGCCTCGCTGGAGGCCAATCTGGCGGCAGTACGGGGCAATGTCGCGCTGGCCGCCCGGATCGCGGAGGCCTGGACGTCATGACGGGGACGGGCGCGACCGAATGACGGACGCGACAGGCCCGACAGGCATGGCGGAGGCGACCGGCCCAACCAGCCCGACAGGCCCGACAGGCCCGACAGGCCCGACAGGCCCGACAGGCCGGACAGGCCGGACCGCCATGACGGAGACGACCGGCGCGACAGGCCCGACCGGTACGACCGATGCGACCGGCGCGACCGGCCGCGGGTTGCTCGTGATCGGCGACGTGGTCACGGACATCGTCGCCCGGCACGACACCCCGTTGGCCCCGGCCACCGACACGGCGGCCCGTATCACGACGCTCCCGGGTGGCGCGGGCGCGAACGTGGCGTGCTGGGCGGCCCGTACGGGAGCGGAGGACGTACGGCTCCTGGCGTGCGTCGGCGCTGATACGGCGGACTGGCACCGGGAGGCCCTGCTACGCGCCGGTGTCCGCCCGCACCTGCGCATCCACCCGGACGCCCCTACCGCCGTCGTCATCTCCCTGGTGGACCCGACAGCCGAACGCACCCTCGTCACCGACAGCGGCGCCAGTCTCCGCCTCTCCCCCGCCGACTGGCAGGACACCGGGCTGGACGGCATCGCCCACCTCCATCTGTCGGGCTACCTCTTCTTCTCCGGCACCGGCCGCGAGGTGGCGCGGGCAGCGATGCGGGCGGCCCGCACCCGCGGAGTTCCGGTCAGCGTGGATCCGGCGTCCGCCGGCTTCATCGAGGGCCTCGGAGCGGACCGGTTGCTGGAGTCGATCGCGGAGGCGGACCTCATCGCCCCCAACCGCGCGGAGGCGGAGCTCCTGACCGGGCTCACGGAACCCCGGGAAGCGGCGGTCAAGTTGAGCCAACGCTTCCCCCTGGTGGCGCTGAAACTGGGTGGGGAGGGGGCCCTTCTCGCCTCCGCGGGCACGGTCCTCGCCCACGTCCCCGCCTCGCCGACCCGACCTCGCGACACCACCGGTGCGGGCGACGCCTTCCTGGGTGCCTTCCTCGCGTCCCGCCTGGCGGGCGCTTCCCCCGCCGAGGCGACGGCGGCGGGCTGCCGGGCGGGGGCGGAGGCGGTCACCGTCATCGGGGGCCGCCCCGGGCCGGACCGGCACAGGCGTCGGTCGGACCTCCGAACGTGAGGGACACGTTCCCCGTCCGCCGCGAGGCGACCGTCCCGCCCGGGCCCGCGGACGGGCCCTCCCCGCGACGCCGGGAAGGGCGTGGCGGGACCCGCGCCCGCCGGCGTGGTCTCCGCGATGACGACTCGCGACGCGGTGCACGGTGGGCGGAGCGGTTGTGAACGCCCCGCGTGCTTTTCCTGATGCGCCGTCATGTCCTGCGGCCGCCCGGAGCCACGCGTACCGGCGTACGGTCAGGGAAAGCGGACCATCGAACGGTCCGTTCGATGAAAGGAGTCTTCCGTGCCCATGACCTTTCGTAAGAGTTTCCGGATACTTCCCGGTGTCCGCCTGAACATCAACCGCAAGTCGGTCTCCGTCACCCTCGGAAAGGGCGACGGCGCGAAGCGCACCTACTCCTCCACGGGCCGCAGGACGACCTCGATGGACCTCCCCGGCCCGTTCGGCTACCGCAAGACCACCTCGCGCCGCCACCACTGATACGTTGCGCAACGGCTGGATTGTTGATCGAAAGCCTCCGGCACCCGCGCCCCGTCCCGTATCCGGCGGCCGCGCCGGGACCGGCCACGACAGCCGTCTCGCCGCCGCGCGCTCACCGAAGGGCGGCGGGGCCGTGCGTGTTGTGGACCATCCTGCGCAGGACCTTGAGCGCGGCGACGTACTCCTCGTCGGTGATGCCGTCGTGGATCTCCGCCCGCAGTTCGGCGACGAGTTGTTTGATACGGGTCTTGGCCGCCCGCCCGGCATCCGTGAGGTAGAGGCGCCGGTCGGCGCGGGCGCTGAGCCAGCCGCGGTGGAGCAGTTGGTCGACTGCGCGGGAGATGTCGTACGGGCCGTCGACGACGCTTGCGAGCTGGGCGGCCACGTCCTCCCGGGTCGGACCGTACCCGCCGGTGTCCACCCGGTTGAGGGTCCACCACAGCGGTTGGGTGACGTCCATGCGCGCCATCGCATCGCGGATGTGCTTGATGACCGCCTTGTGGACGACACCGCTCCAGTAACCGATGGGCTGCGTGGCCAGCATCTCGTCGGTCACGTCCGGGTCCGCTGCGGCCACGCCTGCGCCTGCAGGGATGGTGGTCCGGGTCATACGCCCTCTCCCTCACGGTGGTTCGCGCCGGGTGTGTGATCGACGCTAAGACCTGAACCGAAGTTGAGGTCAACCCGGCCGGCGGCGAGTACCGGCCACGCGGCCGTCGGGACCACCTCGGGCGGCGGCGAAGCGGTCGCACAGCCCGCCCTGGAGACGGCCCCGAGTCCGGTCATGGACGAGAACAAGAGGCCCTGTGGGGCCCCGGCAGGGCGTTCCGCGGATTCGGCGTGGTGGCCGTACGTCCCGGCCAGGAGGCGTGGCTGCCGGCGTGTCATGCGTCCACGGGGCCCCCGCGCCACGTCGGCAGGGCCCGGTGACCGACGGAGGCCTCGAAGGCCGCCCGGGCCAACAGGCGGGTGGAGTCCAGCGTGGGGAGAGGAGAGACGTCGGGCGTGACGAGAAGCGGGATCTCGGTGCACACCAGGGCGACCGCGTCACAGCCCCGTGCCGCCAGCCGCTCGATGATGCGTACGTACTCCTGGCGCGAGTCCTCGGTGAACACGCCGTTCACCAGCTCTTCGAAGATGATCTTGTTGATGATGTGGCGGTCGGCTGCTTCGGGCACCTCGGCGGCCATTCCCCGACCGGCGAGGGTCCTGGGGTAGACCGGCCCGTCCATCGTGTAGCGGGTGCCCAGCACGCCGACGCGCGTGCGGCCGTCCCGGGCGGCGCGGTCGGCCACCACCTCGGCGATGTGCAGACCCGGGGTGGCAAGGTCCGCTCCCGGCCGTTCGAGAGCCATGTGCGCGGTGTTGTCCGGACAGACGAAGAAGTCCGCGCCCGCACGGGCGAGCCGTTCGACACTCAGGGCCAGCGTGGCCCGGACCGCGTCGTGGTCCCCCTCGTCCCACGCGGGCATACTCCGCGCCAGACCGATGCAGTCCAGGGTCACATCCGGGTGCTCATAGGGCCCCAGTTCACGAAACCCCTCCTGGCAGAAGGCCCGGAAGCACAGGGCGGCGCCTTCGGTGCTGTGCGCGAGAATGCCGAGGTGCTTCATGAGGGCTCCTGCAGTCCGGTTGGCCTGTTGTCCTGTGCCAGCACCCTTATTGAAACGTACGTTCACCCTGCGGTGCAGAGGAACCGGCGCTGCCGCCGATCATGGAGGGCGGGCCGGTCCTCAAAGGCGGGAGCCTGCCCTCAAGGCCTGGCGGGCCCTCTATGCCGGGACAGGGCCCCTCAAGCGCGGGGCCCCGTCCCTGAAGGCGCCGAGGCGCAAAACGCCGCGCCCGAACCACAGCGGTCCAGGCCGGATCGGCTGCCGGATCGGAGCGGATACGAGGTCACTCGGCGGCCCCGTAGAGCGTGCCCGTCAGTGCGCCCACGGGGTCCCGGTCCGCCGGGCCCTCCGGCCACCAGTCGTCGCGGCCCTTGTCCGAGCGGTACGGGTACCAGCGGCCGTCCCGCCCGTAGCGGAGTTGGACGACGCGCGACGGGTCGGTGAGGCGGTTGCGCCAGATCGTCATCCGGGGGAAGTCGGCGGCGGCCAGGGCGCTGCGGGCGCGGTCGAAGTCTCCGGCCGGCGGGTTCCACGGTGTGTCGAGTACGGCGAGGCCTTCCGGGCCGCCCTGACGCCAGGCCGCGGCGGCACGGGTGAGATTCCGGGACGTACGGCCCGTGCCCGCCGCCAGCGTGGAGAACAGCGGGGAGAGACTCCGGCGGCCGGACAGATGGGGATGGGTGGCCGCGAGGCGGACCGCGTCGTGCCACGGGGACGCGGACTCGAACGGGTCCACGTCCGCGGTGAGGAACGCGTGGGCGCGGGAGGAGGCGTCGACGGCCAGGAATTCGAGTGCCGACGGCTCAGGGGCGCCGGGGAGCTCCGGGAAGAGCGACGGCGGGCCGGACTCCGCGGGCGGGGCGAGCGGCGCGGGAAGCGGCGGGCGCCCGGTTGCGGAGAGGGCTTCCCGCGCGCTGACCCCGGCCCGGGGCACATCGGCCCCGGCGGGCTTCTCGGCAGCGGCGCGGGCCGCGTTGCGGCGGCTGAGTTCGTCGATGAGTCCGCCCTCGTCACGGCCGCGCAGCAGCAGGAGGACGAAGGGATCCGTGTCCAGCAGCCGCGCCGTCTGGTAGCAGAGCGCGGCGGCGTGCTTGCAGGGGTACCCGTCGTCGGGGCAGGAACAGCTCGGCTCCAGCTCTCCCGCGCCAGGCAGCAGATGGACGCCCGCCCGCTCCGCCGCCTCCACCAGGTCGTGCGGCATGTCCTTGTCCAGCAGCGCGGCGATGTGGGCGGGTTGCGCGGAAACGGCGTCCAGGAAGCCGTTCCACTCCTCGTCGGAGAGGACCTGGAGGCGGATCCCGGTGCGGTACGGGCGGGGGCGGCTGCCGTGGACCATCGCCGCGATACGGCCCGGACCGACGGTGATCTCGTCGACGTACCCGCCTCGCGCATAGGTGCGACCGCGGGAGAGCCGCCCGGGATCGAGCGAGGTCTCCTCGAGCGCCCGCACCCAGGCACCGCCCCACCAGGACTCGGCGAACGGCCCACGGCTGCCCGGTCGCGGGGGAAGGGCAGGGAAGGTGCGCCGGGTCATGACGTCCTCCGCAGGGAGACGAGATCGGCGAGTTCCGCATCGCTGAGTTCGGTGAGCGCGGCCTCGCCCCCGCCCAGTACCGCGTCCGCCAGCGCCCGCTTGGCGTCCAGCAGACGGCCGATCCGGTCCTCCACCGTTCCCTCGGCGATCAGCCGGTGGACCTGCACCGGCTGGGTCTGTCCGATGCGGTACGCACGGTCGGTCGCCTGCTCCTCGACGGCCGGATTCCACCAGCGGTCGTAGTGGATCACATGCCCGGCCCGGGTGAGGTTGAGGCCGGTGCCCGCCGCCTTCAGGGACAGGAGGAAGACCGGGACCTCGCCGGACTGGAAACGGTCGACCATCGACTCGCGCTGAGCCACGGGCGTACCGCCGTGGAGGAGCTGAGCCGGGATGCCCCGGCCGGCGAGATGGTTCTCAATCAGGCGCGCCATCTCCACGTACTGGGTGAAGACCAGTACGGAGCCGTCCTCCGTGAGAATCGTCTCCAGCAGTTCGTCCAGGAGTTCCAGTTTCCCGGAGCGCGCGGTGAGCCCCGGGGCGGCCTCCTTCAGATACTGCGCCGGGTGGTTGCAGATCTGCTTCAGGGCGGTGAGCAGCTTCATCACCAGGCCCCGGCGCGCCATCCCTTCGGCCTCCTCGATCCGGGCGAGGGTCTCCCGTACGACGGCCTCGTACAGCGCGGCCTGCTCACGGCCGAGCGCGACGGGGTGATCGGTCTCCGTCTTGGGCGGCAGCTCGGGGGCGATGCCCGGATCCGACTTCTTGCGGCGCAGCAGGAACGGCCGTACGAGGCGCGCAAGTCGCTCCGTCGCCGCCTCGTCCTCGCCGCCCTCGACGACGCGCGCGTGCCGCGCGCGGAAGGCCTTGAGGGGGCCGAGGAGTCCGGGGGTGGTCCAGTCCAGGAGGGCCCACAGCTCGGAGAGGTTGTTCTCGACGGGAGTGCCGGTGAGGGCGACACGCGCGGGCGCTTCGATGGTCCGCAGCGCCCGCGCCGTCGAGGAGTGCGGGTTCTTCACATGCTGGGCCTCGTCGGCGACGACCAGCCCCCAGCGGTGCCCGGCCAGTTCGGCCGCGCTGGTGCGCATCGTGCCGTACGTGGTGAGGACGAAGCCGCCGTCCAGGCCTTCCAGGGTGCGGCCGGTGCCGTGGAAGCGGCGGACGGGAACGCCCGGGGCGAAGCGTTCGACCTCCCGCTGCCAGTTGCCGAGCAGCGAGGCCGGACAGACGACGAGCGTCGGCTCGGTGCACTCACGGTGCAGATGGAGGGCGATGAGGGTGATGGTCTTCCCCAGACCCATGTCGTCGGCGAGACAGCCGCCGAGGCCGAGGGAGGTCATCAGATCGAGCCAGGCGAGGCCGCGCAGCTGGTAGTCGCGGAGCGTGGCACGCAGCCCCTCCGGCTGAGGCACGGGCCGCACGTCGGCGGTGAGGCGGGTACGGAGCTCGGCCAGCGCCCCCACCGGGACGGCCTCGACGCTCGCACCATCCACCTCAGCGGTGCCGGTGAGCGCCACCGAGAGGGCGTCCACCGGGTCCAGCAGGCCCAGCTCCCGCTTACGGGCCTTGCGTACGAGGGCGGGGTCGACCAGCACCCACTGGTCCCGCAGCCGTACGACGGGGCGGTGCGCCTCGGCGAGCGCGTCCATCTCCGTCTCGCTGAGCGGTTCGCCGTCCAGCGCCAACTGCCAGCGGAACTGCAGGAGTTCCTTGGTGTCGAAGAAGCCGAAGCCGTCGGCGGCGGAACCGGGCGCGGGCCGTACAACGGCGGTGGCGGTCAGTTCGCGCGCCAGCTCCTTGGGCCAGTGGACAGCGACCCCCGCCGCGCCCAGCCGCTGCGCGGCCTGGCCGAGCAGCTCGTGCAGCTCCTCCTCGGTCAGCGGCAGCACGTCCGGGACGGGGCGGTTCTCCAGCAGGCGTGCGAGCGGCGGCCAGACACGAGCCGCGCGGCGCACGGCGAGGAGGGTGTCGATCCGTGCCCGCGGGCCGAAGTGGGCGGCGCCCGGCTGAGCCACGCCGGAGTGATCCGCGCCCGCCCACAGCTGCGCCGCGTCGGTGATCAGCGTCGGGTCGGCGAGGCTGTGGACCTGAACCACCGCGGCGGCCGCGCTCCGCTCGTCGTCCTCCGCGTCGAAGATCTGGTACGCCGAGAGGTCCAGCCGCAGCGAGATCCGTACCCCCGCGTCCATGCCCGCGGCCACCTCGGCCGCCCATTCACGGGCTCCGGGCAGCCGCTGCGGCTCGTCGGCGGCGAACGAGGCACCGACCGCGTACGGGGCCGCTGACGTACGGGGGATGGTGTCGGCAACCGCATCGAGGAAGGCCCTGACCAGCCCCTCCGGGTCCGGCAGCTGCAACGGCTTACGGCCCGCGAGCGGCACGGCGTACGCCTCGGCGGGCATGGCGGCGGCGATCGCCCGCAGATGGGCGACGTCGTCGGGGTCCAGCGGCCCGGCCCGCCAGGCGTCGATGTCCTCCGAGGTCAGTCCGGGGAGCAGCCTGCCGCGAGCGGTGAGGTGCAGGGCGTGCAGGGCGGCCGCGCCCCAGCAGACGGCGGCGGGATGAGCGGCGGGGTCGTGCCGCGCCCGGGCGAGCAGCGGAACAGCCTCGGCGAGGGACAGCAGTACGGCGGGGACGGTGCGGGTCCGGACTCCCTTGCCGTGCGGCCGTACGACCGCCAGCTCGTCCGTCGCACCGGGCGGGGCGCCGCCCCCGGGCCGCCAGAGGGCGATCCGCCCGTCGCGGGGCGGAGCACCCTCGCC
>NZ_JBQQBW010000014.1:0-93309 GCF_052245415.1 Streptomyces sp. 8N706
CGTACGCATCGTGGCCGAGCGCGAACCCCGTATCCCCGCGCCGTGGAAGCCGTTGCCCGAGGCCGACGCGGAGCTGCTGGCCCTGACCGGGCCCTGGTACTGGGGACCGGCGCCGTACGTGGTGCGCCTCGCCGCCGGCCGGGCCCTGGAACTGGCGCCTCTTGCGGATACGGGCCGCGCCTCCCGGTTCCGGGCCGAGGAGGACGGGACATGGACCGGGCTGGACGGCTACTACGCGGGCGAGACGCTGCGGGTGGTGCGGGCCGCGGACGGGTCGGTGACCCATCTCGACCTGGGCTCGTTCGTGTTCACACGCCGTCCGTACGACGCCGGGGCCCCGGTGCCGGGCGGAGTCGACCCGAACGGCTGGCGGCCTGCGTAGGCGACCCGCAGGACGGCGGCCCGTGCAACGACGGCCGCGGCGGGCAGGCCGACACAGATCGGCCTCGGTGGCGGGGCCATGAGGAGGCGAGCCGGCGCCCCGCGAGCCCGGCCTTCGCCTCGGCGACGGGGAGGGGCGGTATGGGCTCGGCGGGCACCCAGCGGAACTGGCTGGAGGTCCAGGCTCCGCGTCCGCCCCCGCCGGATCCGCCCGTCGGCGGCCAGACAGCGCAGCACGCGGGTGGCGGGGCTGCTCGGGCCGATGGCCGCCACCGCCGCGACCAGCGGTGAGAGCGTGCGGCCGATGGGGCCGACGGCCGTGACGAGGCGGCTGTCAGCCCGTCGCCGCCATCAGGGGCGCGAAGCGGCGTCGATGATCGCCGGGGAGGTCCCGGGCGCCGTGCACCATCACGGTGCCGGCCGTGACCGCGGTGACGCCCCGGCTCTCCAGCCAGTCCTCCAGCTCCGGGTGGCGCGCGTCCACGTCCAGCCGTACCTCGTCGTCGAAGCCGTCCGTACCGACCGCGAGGTCGGCGATCAGCCGGCGGGCTGCCGCCGTGTCCTCGGCGACGACGGGGCCGATGACCGTGGTCCGCCCGCTGCGCCAAGCGGCGGCGAAGCCGAGGAGACGGTCCCCCTCCTCGACGACCCGGACCTGCTCGGCGAACGCGGGCAGCCGGGTCAGCAGATGCGTCCGGTCCGCGCCGAACACCTCGGCGTCCAGGCGGAGTATCGCCGGGAGATCCGCCGCGGTCGCGGGCCGGGTGGTGACGGTGGTCCCCGGCTCCGCCCGGAAACGGCCCCTGCGCGTCGACGTGTTGCCGAGGGGAGTGAAGCCGAGCTGTTCGTACAGCGGGCGGCCGCTCTCGGGGGTGACGAGCCGGACCGGAGTGCCCTCTGCCTCCTCCAGAGCGTGGGTCATCAGCCGGTGGCCCACCTCGTGCGCCGCGTGCCGGCCGTCGACCAGCGGGGTGCCGGCGCACGCGGTCTCCGAGCCGTAGCGGGTGAGGACCAGACACCCGATCAGGCCGTCGCCGTCCGGGTCGTCGATGCCGTATCCGGTGCCCGCGGCCAGCAGCAGCTGCCAGGCGCGGCCCTCGCGCGGCCAGCCCGAGCCGGTGGACAACTCCAGGCAGCGGGGGACATCGGTACGGGACAGACGGCGGATCGGAGCGGTCGTCAGCAGCGTCATGGAGCCAGGCTGTCCGACGCGGCCTTCGTCCGTCGACCGGAATTGCCAACAGCGGGAGAACGTGCGGTGTCGCGTGCGCGCTGCCCGCGCCGGGTGAGGCCCCATGGCTTGAGGACCGAGATCGCGGTGGCGAAGAGGTACGCGGCCGTGGCGACCGACGGCGCGACCACCAGATCGGTCGCCGTCGCACCGACCGGCAGCCCCGCCGCGACAGCCGCCGCCGCGTCGTCGATATGCGAGCGCAGCGCGACGATCGAGGCGATGACCGCGGCGAGCGTGATCCAGAACTTGGTGAGCACCCAGCGGTGCCGGGCCAGACCCCAGGGCGTACCCAGTGCCAGAACCACTCCGCTGACCAGCGAGAGCAGGCTGACGGGGACGACCAGCCAGTCGCCGAAGATCTTCATGGACCGATAGGCGGCCTCGGCGGTGGCGGCGGAACCGGTGCCCACCGCCGTGATGCCCAGGACGAGGAGCCCGGTGGTCAGACCGAGCCAGCCGACGGATGCACAGACGTGGACGACGAGGGTGGCCCGACGGGCGGGACGGGAGAGCTGCATGCCTCCACGGTCGCGGCGGAGGGGGCCGGAGCGCGTCCCACGGCGGGAGTATCCCCCGCTACGCGCGGGCGAGTACGTCTACGCTCGCGGCATGGCGACACTTCACCTCTTCGACCTCGACGGCACCTTGATGTACGGATCCGCCGCCCCGGTCGAGATCTCCCGGCAGCTCGGTCTGGCCGAGGAGATCGTCGAGATCGAGCGGGCGTTCGCGCGTCGGGAGATCGAGCCGCCGGAGTTCGCCGCCCGGGTGCGCGACCTGTGGGCGGACCTCACCGAGGCCCATGTGACGGCCGCGTTCGAGGGGGCTCCGTGGCTGTCGGGCATCCGCGAGGTGTGGGCCGACGTCCGGGCGGGCGGCGACTACTGCGCGGTGATCTCCCTGTCGCCGGGCTTCTTCGTGGAACGGCTGCTGGGCTGGGGCGCCCACGCGACGTACGGCTCGCGCTTCCCGGCGGTGCCCTTCCGGGAGCCGGTCGACCCGGCGGGCATCCTCTCCGCGGCCGCCAAGGTGCGGATCGCCGATGAGCTGTGCGGGAAGTTCGGCGTGGGCCGGGCGGACTGTGTGGCGTACGGCGACTCGATGTCGGACGCGGAGCTGTTCGGGGCTCTCCCGGTGTCGGTCGCGGTGAACGCGGACCACCATGTGAGCGATCTGGCCTCTCATGCGTACACCGGTCGTGATCTTCGCGAGGCTTACGAACTGGTGAGTAACCGTCGGTAATTCATTACTTGTGAGTTGCCTGGTGAATTCCGTGGAATGTGGGCGAGATCACGGAAATCGGGGGGTTTCCGCATGTGATCAAGATCGGGACTTGTGGTTTCATCCGCGCCCGGTATGGTCGACTCCGGTTCAGCCGCGGTTCGCTGCAGGACGTCGAGAGGGGCATGACAGCCTAACGGGAACGCGGCCCCCGTTACCCGGACATCCGGCTATTTGTACCCGGAGGTCGCGGGGAGTGGCAGGCTGCGTGGCAGGGAAATGCGGCCCATGTCACGTCAAGCGGCTTTTACCCGCCGCGTGTTGGCTTGCTGGCACTGGTGTAAGTCGTCAAGAGTTCTGACCCAGAGCGAGTAATTGCGGGCATATTCCGACGTCGGATGTGCGAAGACCGACCGAAAGACGTTCGAGGCGAGGCAGACCATGGATGCTCCGACCACTACGTCAGCCGATAACGGCGGCTCTGGCGGCAGCGGTGGGGACTGGGGCTGGTTCACTCCGGGACCGAACAGGAAACGGACCGGCTCCGGGAGCGACCAGCAGGAGCAGGAACGGGACCAGGAACAGCCGGAGCGGATACCCAGCCGTCCGGTGAGCCAGATACGTCCGGTGGGCGGCCGCGGGCACGACCGGCGGCCGGCTCCGCCCACGGGGCCCTCCCGTACGGAGCCGGAGCCTGAGCCGCGGTCCGCACCCGCCCCCAGCGCCTTCGGCAGTGGCCAGGAGCACCAGCGGCCTGCCGAGCGGGGCCCCGGCGACGGCGGTCCGTACGCCGCGGGAACCAGGCCTGCCGCTCCTGCCGATCGTGGTGCGTACGGTCCGGGTGACGGGCCTGCTGAGAGCGGCGAAGCACCCGTGTCCTATTTCGCGCGCCGTCCCGGCAATGTCGGCATGGCCGCGGAGGGCACGGTCGGGAACCAGCAGCAGCCCCCCGGCGGTGGCGTCCCTGCGGCTGCCCGGCCACAGCACCAGCCTGCATCAGGCGGCCCCTCCCCCGCCGCCCCCTCCGCCAACGGCTCCCCTGCCGCCCCCACCAGGCCCGCAGCCGCCTCCGGTGGCCGCCCCGCCTCGCCGGACGCGATCCTCCTGCGCCGCACCATGGCCGAGATCGAGCCCATCGCCGACAAGGTCACCTCGTACTTCTACGCGATGCTCTTCGTCCAGCACCCCGAACTGCGGGAGCTCTTCCCCGCCTCCATGGACTCCCAGCGGGACCGCCTCTTCAAGGCGCTGCTCACCGCTGCCCAGCGCGTCGACGACTCCGTCAGCCTCACCGAGTACCTCTCCCACCTCGGCCGCGGACACCGGAAGTACGGCACCCGCCCCGAGCACTACCCCGCCGTCGGCGAGGCCCTGCTGACCGCGCTCTCCCGCTACGCCCCCGGCAGCTGGAGCGCCGAGACCGAAGCCGCCTGGGTGCGCGCGTACACCGCGATCTCCCAGATCATGATCGACGCGGCCGCCGAGAACGAGCGGCACGCACCTGCCTGGTGGAACGCCGAGGTCGTCGCCCACGACCTGCGCACCCCCGACATCGCCATCGTGACCGTGCGCCCCGACCAGCCCTATCCCTTCCGGGCCGGCCAGTACACGACGTTGGAGACTCCCTGGTGGCCGCGCGTCTGGCGGCACTACTCCTTCTCCTCGGCGCCCCGCTCCGACGGGCTGCTCTCCTTCCATGTCAAGGCGGTCCCGGCCGGCTGGGTGTCCAACGCCCTCGTGCACCGCGCCCGCCCCGGCGACACGATCCGCCTCGGCCCGCCCGGAGGCTCGATGACCGTCGACCACAACACCGACAACGGACTGCTCTGCCTCGGCGGCGGCACGGGCATCGCCCCCATCAAGGCGCTCGTCGAGGATGTCGCCGAGCACGGTCGTCAGCGCCCCGTCGAAGTCTTCTACGGCGCTCGCAGCGACCACGACCTGTACGACATCGACACCATGCGGCGGCTGGAGAAGTCGCACCCCTGGCTCTCGGTCCGCCCGGTCGTCTCCGACGGTCCGACCCACGGCCTCAGCGGCCCCCTCCCGGACGCCGTACGGCAGTACGGCCCGTGGAACGCCTACGACGCGTACCTCTCCGGTCCCCCCGGCATGATCCGCAGTGGTGTCGACACCCTGGTCAGGATCGGTATCCCGTCCCACCGGATACGGCACGACTCCCTCGAAGAACTGGTTGCGGCAGAGGACTGACGAAGGTGGACGCGGACGTGGACGTGGACGTGAGGCACGCCGGAGATGAGCAGGAGAGGGGAACCACGGTCCGTCCCGCCCGCCCGGGCAGCGACGGGGAACACGCGCTCCAGAGGCGGATGGGCACCACCGGCCGGGCCGACCGGTTCTACGACGAGCAGGTCCTCGACCGGCTCAACGACCGGATGCGCGAGTTCGTCGGCCGCCAGGAGATGTTCTTCCTGGCCACCGCCGACCGCCACGGTGAATGCGACAGCACCTTCCGGGCCGGTCCCCCCGGCTTCCTCCAGGTCCTGGACGAGAAGACGCTCATGTACCCCGAGTACCGGGGCAACGGCGTGCTGGCCAGCCTCGGCAACATCGAGGAGAACCCCCGGCTCGGCATCCTGATGATCGACTTCCTCCGGGACCGGATCGGGTTGCATGTCAACGGCATGGCGAGGCTCGTACCCGACGAGGAGGTACGCGCCGCCCACCCCGGGCTGCCGGTCGACCCGGTGCCCGGCCGACGGGCTCAGCTGTGGGTCGAGGTCACCGTCGAGGAGGCGTACATCCACTGCGCCAAACACATCCCCCATCTGCAGAAGGTCCCCGCGCAGCAGCGCGGCCGGGCCTGGGGCACCGATGATCACAAGCGCAAGGGCGGTGACTTCTTCGGCGCCGCCGCGGAGTCCGCGGGCCGGCCGCCGTACGACCGCCCGGCCCGCGAGGCGATACCGGCGTGGGCGGAGGAGGGCAGCGAGGGGTGGCGCCGTGAAGCCGAGCGCGCTCTCGCGGAGGCCCGCCGGCGCGACGCGGCAGCGAACACCCGCCAGGCGTTCAGCGGCTGGTTCCGCTAGGGCGTGTTTCGAAAGTAGTTCCGCAGGCCCGCGACGCTGCCCCCTCCTGCGCCCCACTGGTTCCCAGCGCGGCTGGGGACCGCTCGGGCCCGTAAGAACGGCGACCGTGGGCGGACGGTACCGGAGCGCGTGGCGCCGTGGCGGTTCTTGACCGAAGCGGACGCGGACGGGGTCCGTGACCGAAGCGGAGGGCCCGGCCTCCTACGGGAGCGGCCGCAGCCGCTCCCGTACGCGAGGGAGCGCACGGGGAGATGGCACCCGGCAGCGCTTCCGGGTTCAGCCGAGATCCGGAGCGTGCATCGCGCGTACGCCCTCGATGTTGCCGTCCAGATAGTGCCGCAGGGACAGCGGTACGACCTCCACCGAGGCGATCCCGACCCGGGTGAACGGGATACGGACGATCTCGTAGTCCCCGCACGGCTCCTCGACCTCGGGGCCGTGCCGCTGCGAGGTGTCCATCGACTCCAGCCGGCACACGAAGAAGTGCTGCACCTTCACCCCGGTCACCCCGCCGCCGCTGATGTGCTCGACGGTGTCGACGAAGACCGGGACGACATCGGTGACCTTCGCGCCCAGCTCCTCGTCCACCTCGCGGTGGAGGGCGTCGACAACCGTGGCGTCCTCCGGCTCGACCCCGCCGCCCGGAGTGATCCAGTACGGCGCGTGGCCCGGCTTGGTCCGCTTGATCAGGATCATCTCGTCGCCATCGAGCAGGATGGCACGGGCGGTTCGCTTGACCACGGGGCGATCGGTCATGGGAGAGATGTGGCCCGGGACAGGCCTTCCGAAACGTTCCGGAGGAGGTCCTTCCTCTCGCGTCACCAGTCGACGGCAGCGCGCAGCAGCCACTCGTGCGCCCGCGCAATGTGCGGTAGCGCCAGAGTTCCGGCGCGCACCACGAGGAAGTAGGTGCGCAGGGGTGGCACCGGCGGATCGAGGAGCGCGACGACCTCGCCGGTGTCCAGCGCGTCCTCGCACAGATAGCGGGGGAGCACAGCCAGCCCCGCTCCGGCGGCGACGCAGGTCAGCACCGCCCGTAGATCGGGAGCGACGACCGCGCCGGAGGCGGCGGGCTTGGCGTCGAACACCGAGGCCCAGTAGCGCGAGATCAGGGGCAGGCTCTCATGCACCTCGACCACCGGCAGCTGCTCCAGTGCGGTGGGGCCCCGCGCCTGGACACCGCCGGACGCACCGATCCGGGCAGCCCAGCGGGGTGCCGCGATCAGGACATGCTCTTCGTCACACAACGGGACCGCGGCGAGCAGGCCTCCACGTGGCCGGGCGGTGGTGATGGCCAGATCGTGATGTCCGGCGGCGAGACCGTCGAGCGTTTCCTCGGCGCTGCCGAAGGTGGCGCGCAGCGCCAGCCCCTGGGCGGTGAGCGGGGTGAGCGCGGGTAACGCGCGCAGGGTGGTGAACTCGGGGGGGCCCGCGAGATGGAGGGTACGGCTGCCCACGTCGTCGTCCAGACCCGCCTCGGCGATCTCCACCAGCGCGTCGAGATGCGGGGCGATCCTGTGCGCCAGTTCGTCGCCGATGGTCGTGGGCGTGACACCGCGCGCCTGGCGGAGGAACAGGGGGCGGCCGAGCTGGCGTTCGAGGGCGCGTATCTGGCTGGTGACGGCCGGCTGGGACAGACCGAGCAGCGCGGCGGCACGGGTGAAGGACCCGGCCCGGTGCACGGTCACGAACGTACGGAGCAAGGCCAGATCCATGACGCCCCTCCGCTTGTGACTCCGGACAGTCCGCCAACTATAAATATGTCGATAGGTCTGTGTCGCTACGGTGATTGGACACTGACGCAGAGTCAACTAGCCTTGACTCCGCGGTTCGTTGCTCATTGAACCGGGGCGGCTCGAGCCATGAGGGGGGAGGCTCGAGCCGTCCGTGCGACCGGATCGATCATCGCGGAGCGCGATCCTCCGCGCTCTCGTCCAGCGCCCGTTCCACATCCGCCACCAGGTCCTCCTGGTCCTCGATCCCCACCGAGAAGCGGATGAAGCCCTCCGGTACGTCGTCCCCGCCCCACCGTCCGCGCCGCTCCGCCGTGGACCGCACACCGCCGAAGCTCGTCGCGCCGTCCACCAGCCGCAGCGCGGCCAGAAAACGCTCCGCCCGCTTCCGGTCCGGCAGTGTGAAGGACACCACGCAGCCGAACCGTCCGCCGCGCATCTGTCGCGCGGCGACGGCGTGGGAGGGGTCGTCCGGCAGGCCCGGGTGGCGCAGACCGGTCACCTCGGGCCGGTGGCGCAGCGCCTCGGCGAGGGCCAGCGCGTTCGCCGCCTGCCGGTCCACCCTCAGCTGGAGAGTGGCGAGTGAACGGTGCGCGAGCCATGCCTCCATCGGACCGAGGATCGCCCCGGCCGTGCTGCGCCACCGCCGTACGCCCGCGGCCAGTTCGGGGTCGCGGCAGGTGACGTAGCCCAGGAGTACGTCGCCGTGCCCGGTCAGCGCCTTGGTGCCGCTGGCCACCGAGAAGTCCGCGCCGAGCTCCAGAGGCCGCTGGCCGAGCGGGGTCGCGAGGGTGTTGTCCACGGCGACGAGCGCCCCGGCCTCATGCGCCGCGTCGGCGAGGCGGCGGATGTCGCACACCTCCAGCCCCGGGTTGGACGGTGACTCGATCCACAGCAGCTTCGCGCCGTCGAGACGGTCGAGCTGTGCGTCCCCCGCGGTGGGCGCGGTGCGCACCTCGACGCCGTACGCCTCCAGCTGTTCGCGCACCAGGGGCAGCGCCTGGTAGCCGTCGTCCGGCAGCACCACCGCGTCACCGGAGTGCACCTGGGAGAGCAGTACGGCCGAGACCGCGCCCATCCCGGACGGGAAGCCGACCGTCCCGACCGCCTCGCCGGGGGCCTCCAGCTCTCCGATGGCCCGCTCCAGACCGCCCCAGGTGGGGTTGTCATATCGGCCGTAGGTGTACGGGCCGACGGGCTCGCCCGGCAGGTGGTAGTGGGCGGCGAACACCGGTCCCGGCATGCTCGGCTCGTGCGCCACGGGCTCCGGCAGCCCGGCCCGTACGACCCGGGTTCCGTCACCGGTCATCGGCGGCCTCCTCGAGGAACGCATAGCGGATACGTCCGCCCATCATCCGTTACCGCCGATCAGTCCTTGTCATCGGGCAGCACCATGTGGAGTGCCCAGGAGACGATCGAGACGATCAGTCCGCCCAGCACGGCGGTCCAGAAGCCATCCACATGGAAGGCGAGATCGAGGGAGCCCGCCAGCCAGGAGGTGAGCAGGAGCATCAACGCATTGATCACCAGGGTGATCAGGCCCAGCGTGAGAATGAACAGCGGAAACGACAACAGCTTGACCACGGGCTTGACGACGAAGTTCACCAGGCCGAAGAGCAGGGCGACCAGTATGAGCGTGAGCGCTTGGCGCCCCGTGTTGCCGCCGGTCAGCGTGATGCCCTGGAGCAGCCAGATGGCCACCGCCAGGGCACCCGCGTTGGCCAGTGTCTTGACTACGAAATTCTTCATGGTGGGATCGTCGCAGAGATGACCGGATCAGTAAGGGGTGGATCGTGAAGGCCTTCCGGCTGGACGAGCTCGAAGCGGAGCGGGCCGCCAATGACGGTGCGTACCTGCAGTTTCTCCGCGAACGGAATATGTCGGTCGGCCTGTACGCGCTGGACGCCGGCACGACCGACCCGCAGCAGCCCCACCGGCAGGACGAGGTCTACTTCGTGGTCAGCGGCCGGGCCTCGATCACCGTGGGCATGGAGACCACACAGGTCGCCCGGGGCAGCGTGGTCTATGTGCCCGCCGGGGTTCCGCACAAGTTCCATCACATCAGCGAGGACCTGAGGGTCATGGTCGTCTTCTCTCCGCCCGAGAGCTGATCCGGAAGGCCTGGTCCCGTAGGGGAACGGTCAGGGAAGGACAAGGGCCCTCAGGCGTCCGTCGGCCACCTCGCCCCGCCTAGCATCGAAGACATCCCGGAGGAACCGGGCCGGCGAGAGCGGAAGCAGGGACCACAGTGGCAGTCAAGGAGATCTTCACGGGCCTGCCGGGGTGGGTGAAATGGGTCGCGGTGCCTGCCGTCGTGCTCCTCGTCTTCGGCGGGCTGAGCGTGATCGTGACCGTGGTCGGTGTCTTCGTCGGCGTGCTGTTCAAGCTGCTGCTGTGCGTCGCGATCATCGCCGGACTGGCGTACGTGGTGCGGAAGTTCAGCTCTTCCTCCCCGTCCTCCCGCGGCGACTGGTGACCCGGAGAGCGGTCAGCCGTGGCCCGGTGGGCCCCTGAGGCCCTGTCTGACAAATCCCGCCCGGCCCTGGACGCTCCCCCGGACTCCGTCTGGGTGAAGGTCTTCCCGGCCGGAGGCTGGGGGAGTGCCCCCAGCCAAGCCCGCCTGCTGTGTTGTCGGAGCATCCAGTAGCCCACTACGAGCACGCTCTCCCCCAGCCTTCGGCCGGGGGTACCCCCACCGCCTTGCAGCCGCCCCCACCTGGAGGCACCTCCCAGCTCAGCGGTAGCTGGGGGGCCGTAGGCCCGGCCTTGCCGCGGACGACGCCATGTCTCGGACAGGACCTAGCCCAGCCGGGCGACAGGCTGAATGAAAGCCCCCTGCGCCGGATGCCCTCCCGTTACAGTGCCGACGGCCGACGCTGGGGGTGTCAGTGGCTACGGTGCACACGGACGGGGCTTCCCATCCAACGCTGATCGGATCCGTGCAGCGGGCGCTGCGGCTGCTCGAAGCGGTCGGCAACCACAGCGACGGAGCTCCGGCGAAGCAGCTCGCGCGCGAGGTCGGACTACCGCTCCCCACCGCGTACCACCTGTTGCGCACCCTGACCCATGAGGGTTATCTCCGTCGGGAACAAGGTGTCTTCGTCTACGGCGATGCCGCCGCGAGCCTCACGGCGAACAGCGACCGGCAGCGCCGGCGCGCCTCCCTCGCCGCATCCGTGGAAACCATGAGCCGGCACCTCGGTGTCCCCGTCTACTTCGCCGTCTACCGCGACGGTGAGATCGATGTCGTCGCCGTCTCCGACGGGCCGGCGCTCCCCGCGGTCGAGGAGTGGGCGGACTTCCGGGAGACCGCGCACGCGCACGCTCTCGGTCAGTGCCTTCTCGCGCAACTGGACGAGGAGGGCCGGCAGGACCACCTCTCCCGGCATCCGGTCCGGGCGATCACCCCGTACACCATCGGGGACCAGCGGGCCCTGCTGAGCCGGCTGGCCTCGACCGATCTCCGGCAGCCGGTCGTCGAACAGCAGGAATACGCCCTCGGCGCCGTCTGTGCCGCCTTCCCCGTCGCGGCCGGATCCTGCGCCGCCACGATGGCCATCTCTCTCCCCTCGCACCAGGCGTCACGGCTGCTCCCCGTGGCCGAGGAGCTCCGCGGGCGCCTCGGGAGGCTCCTCGACTCCTTCGCTTTCACTATCAGTATCTGAAAACTCACTCCTTGTGATCTTTCGGGGTGTGATGGACGATGGCCCCCATGCGCGACGCGATTCAGGCAGAGCTGATGATGAGTTTCCTCGTCTCCGAGGAGCTCTCGTTCCGTATTCCGGTGGAGCTGCGGTACGAGGTGGCGGATCCGTATGCTGTCCGGCTCACCTTCCACCTTCCCGGGGACGCCCCCGTGACCTGGGCGTTCGCAAGGGAGTTGCTGCTCGACGGGCTGACCGCGCCGACCGGCGACGGAGATGTGCACATCCGCCCGATCATGCCCGGCTTCACCGCCGACGTGCTGATCAGGCTGCACGTCGGCCCGGACCGGGCCGCCTTCCGCGCCGGCGCCTCTCCACTGATCGCGTTCCTCGACCGCACCGAGCGTCTGGTCCCGCGAGGCCGGGAGCAGTGGTTCGCGGACTTCGAGGGCACCCTGGAGGCCGCACTCGAGGACATCCTCACCACGGAGCAGAACGCCGGCTGAGCGGCCCGGTCCCGGCCGGGCTCCGCCGTCCGGGCCGTCGCGGGCCGCATGGGGCGCGGCGCGGCGGACCTGGCGGCTGGGTCGGTGCTTCAGCGCGTACGGCGGAGGCCGCGGTTTCAGTGCTGACGACGGCGCTCTGCGGGTCAGTGCTGACGACGGCGGCCTCGGTCTCAGTGTTTACGACGGCGGCCGCGACCGGTCCGCCCGGCCGCCGATGCCGGCCCCGCCGTCTCCGGCCCGGGCGCCGGACGGTCGGCCGAGACGACCAGCGCGGCCAGGACCGTGGTCACCGGCACCGACGCGACCAGCCCGATGCTGCCCACCAGGGTCCGTACGATCTCCTCCGCCACGATCTCGCTGTTCGCGACCGTCCCCACGCTGCTCTGCGCCACGGAGAACAGCAGCAGAAGGGGCAGGGCCGCGCCCGCGTAGGCGAGCACGAGGGTGTTGACCACCGACGCGATGTGGTCCCGGCCGATCCGCAGCGCCGCCCGGTACAGTTGACGTACGGACATCGTCGGATCCGCCTGCTTCAGCTCCCACACGGCCGATGTCTGAGTGACCGTCACATCGTCCAGCACCCCCAGCGAACCGATGACGACCCCCGCCAGCAGCAGACCGCTCAAATCGATGTCCGGGTACAGACCGTGGATCAGCCCCGTCTCATCCGAGGTGTTGCCCGTCAGAGCGGCCCAGTCGATGAACAGCGAGCCCAACACCCCGATCAGCAGCAGCGATATCAGCGTGCCGAGCACGGCCACGGACGTACGGGCGGTCAGCCCGTGGCACATATAGAGCGAGATCAGCATGATGGCGCTGCTGCCGACCACCGCGACCACCAGCGGATTCGAACCGTGAAGGATCGCCGGAAGAATGAAGAAGGACAGCACGGCGAAACTGACGGCCAAGGCGATCAGGGCGAAGAGCCCCCGCAGCCGTCCGACGGCGACCACCGCGAGCGCGAAGATGCCCGCCAGCAGCGCCATCGGGAATCCCCGGTCGACATCGGTCACCGAGTACTGCAGATTGCGCGGGGCGTCCGGCGCATACGCCACGACGACCCCCTGCCCGTCCTCCAACTGCCGGGGCGCGTCCGGCTGGACGATCTCGGTGAACGTCCGGCCCTCGTCCTTGCCGGAGGTGACCTCGACGGTCGCCTTCTTGCAGCTGCCGCCCTGGCCGGCCCCGGCTCGACCCGGCGCCGACTGGGACGAGCCGCCCGAGGAAGGCGGCTGCTGAGGCTGGACGTTGGCGCTCGCACAGCTGATCTTCTCGATCTTCACCACCCTCCCCGACTCGGTCTGCCGGTCGAAGCCGACACCACTGGGCTTGTGGCCCGGAACGCCGCCCGGCCAGAGCACCACCAGACCAACGGCGACCGCCGTGGCGAACGGGATCAGCACCGCCGCGATGACCTTGCGGAGGTGCTTGGAGACGGGTGCGGCGGGCCCGTGGCTGTGGGCGTGGACGTGGGCGTCGGGCGAAGGGGTCACCGACCGATCATCGCAAGAGCCGGCGCCGGATCTACCCCGGCTCGGCCGTTCGGCCGACCCGGCTCACCGCCCGAACCGCCTTTGCCCGGCTTTGCCCACCGGGGGCCACCCCCTTTCCACCGTCCCGAACGACCCGTTACGGTGGTGGCACTTTGCACACGCGGGAGCTCGGAGCACCGGGCTGAGAGGGCGCTACTGGACTGGACCGGGGAGACCCCCGGACCCCGAGCTGCGTCGACCGCCGAACCTGTTACCGGGTAATGCCGGCGTAGGGAGTAGGTCTCATGACCATCCAGGATGCACACACGCCTGCCTCGACTTCTTCGGACGAGGCGAAGACGATCGGATGGCACAAGGGCTATCTGAGCGGCTCGCGCCCCGACCTCCGGGTCCCGGTGCGGCAGGTGCACCTCACCAACGGCCGCGATGTCACGCTGTACGACACCTCCGGCCCGTACACCGACCCCACCGTCGACACGGACGTGCGCCGCGGCCTCGAGCCGCTCCGCGAGAACTGGATCATCGGCCGGGGTGACACCGAGACGTACGCGGGACGTCCGCTGCGCCCCGAGGACGACGGCCTCAAGCACACCGCTCCGCGCGGGGGCTTGAAGAACCTCGACGCCGTCTTCCCGGGACGGCCGCGGCAGCCCCGCCGAGGCCGGGACGGCGCGGCGGTCACCCAGCTCGCCTACGCCCGGCGCGGCGAGATCACCGCGGAGATGGAGTACGTGGCGCTCCGCGAAAACGTCTCGCCCGAGGTCGTCCGTGACGAGATCGCCGCGGGCCGCGCGGTGCTCCCCGCCAACGTCAACCACCCGGAGATCGAGCCGATGATCATCGGCAAGCGGTTCCTGGTGAAGGTCAACGCCAACATCGGCAATTCCGCGGTCACTTCCTCCATCGAGGAGGAGGTGGAGAAGATGACCTGGGCGACGCGCTGGGGTGCCGACACGGTCATGGACCTCTCCACCGGCCGTAACATCCACACGACGCGCGAGTGGGTGCTGCGCAACTCCCCCGTCCCCATCGGCACTGTCCCCCTCTACCAGGCCCTGGAGAAGGTCGACGGCAGAGCCGAGGAACTGACCTGGGACATCTACAAGGACACCGTCATCGAACAGGCCGAGCAGGGCGTCGACTACATGACCGTCCACGCCGGAGTCCTGCTGCGCTACGTTCCCCTCACCGCCCGCCGCAAGACGGGCATCGTCTCGCGCGGCGGCTCGATCATGGCCGCCTGGTGCCTTGCGCACCACAAGGAGAGCTTCCTCTACGAGAACTTCGAAGAGCTCTGCGACATCCTGGCGACCTACGACGTCACGTTCTCCCTCGGCGACGGCCTGCGCCCGGGCTCCATCGCGGACGCCAACGACGAGGCGCAGTTCGCGGAGCTCAGGACGCTCGGCGAGCTCAACACCGTGGCCAAGGCCCATGGCGTCCAGACGATGATCGAGGGGCCGGGCCATGTCCCGATGCACAAGATCAAGGAGAATGTCGACCTCCAGCAGGAGATCTGCGAAGAGGCGCCCTTCTACACCCTCGGCCCCCTGACCACGGATGTGGCACCGGCGTACGACCACATCACGTCCGGCATCGGCGCCGCGATGATCGCCTGGTGGGGCACGGCGATGCTCTGCTATGTCACACCCAAGGAGCATCTGGGCCTGCCGGACCGCGACGATGTGAAGACCGGTGTCATCACGTACAAGATCGCGGCCCACGCGGCGGATCTCGCCAAGGGCCACCCGGGTGCACAGGAGTGGGACGACGCCCTCTCCGACGCCCGCTTCGAGTTCCGCTGGGAGGACCAGTTCAACCTGGCCCTCGACCCGGACACGGCGCGCGCCTTCCACGACGAGACCCTCCCGGCGGAGCCGGCGAAGACGGCCCACTTCTGCTCCATGTGCGGCCCCAAGTTCTGCTCGATGAAGATCTCCCAGGACATCCGGCGTGAGCACGGCGGAGACCCGGAGCTGGACGCCGACGCCGGAATGCGCCAGAAGTCCGAGGAGTTCGCCGCGAGCGGCAACCGGGTCTACCTCCCGATCGCGGATTGATACGAGGATGAGCGGGGCCCGAAGCCGCACCTTCGCCACGCGACTTCGGGCCTGCTCCCCGCTGCGAGGCGGCGAACTCCTCGTCCCGGCGGAGGTTGCGTTCTTCCAGCCGGACGATCGCCTCGACCACGTCCTTCGGCATCGCGTAGGCGGTGCTACTGCCGGTCGCGGCCGGTTGTACCTCTGACTGCTACGCCGGTCGCGGGCGCGTCGCGCCAGATGGAGACGGCGGCGGCCCACATGGTGTACCGGTTTCCGTTGCTCGAGCGAGTACGAGCCCTCCCGCTGGACGGCCATGACCACATGGGTCACCCACCGCTTGAAGGGTTCCGCTTCCGGTTCGGTGCAATTGTTTGACGGGCCGGATGGGGCCTGGGAGGTTGACGAGCTCGTATCTCGTCGCCACTCCCGGCCTGCGGGAAGCGCTCAATAGGTGTGACATGGGCTGTTCAGCTGCCCGGCGCGTACACCGGACCTGCGAGCCCTGTGCCCTGCAGCCCGTCCTGCGCCGAGGTCTGTTCAGGAGCTTTTGTCGCCCAGTGCCGTGAGGGCCTCCTTGGCGACCTTGAGCGCGCCGTCGCGCATGTCCGCCGCCGGCGCGCCTTTCCGGGTTTCGAAGTCGCTGCCGTTGTACGTCACCGTGACCACCGCGTTCGCCTGACGTACGACCACCACCGCTCCACGGGTCTCCTGCCCGTCCTCCTCGGTGGTCTCCGTGTCCGCGGACGCCTCGTCGCCCAGGCCGGACACGGCCGTTCCGCGCTTGCGCGCGGTGTAGAACGCGTGAGCTGCCTCCGTCTCGCCGGCCTCGGGGGAGACCTCGAATGACACATCGAGCCAGCGGTACTCGTAGCCCTGCAGCGCGTTCCACGAACAGCCCGTACGGCGGTCGGTGTCGCTGACCTCGAGCTCCGTTCCCGCTGTTCTGGCGCCCGGTACGAGCTCCTCGACCGTCCCCGTGCCGACCGCCGTGCACGGCGTGGGCGGCTTGGCGTACGTCGGGGCGGTCGCCGCCTTCACCGACGGGCGGGAGGCAGCGGAGGTGGGGGTGTTGGCCTCGGGCTCGGACCCGGCCGTCAGACCCCAGCCCGCGGTGGCGAGCACGGCGACGGGCAGCAGGCGGGCGACCAGGACGAGAGGCAGAGACAGCACAGCGGTGTTCTCTTCGGTCGTGGAGGGGCGACGGAAGACGAGACTGTCATATGAATCTGGCCACGAACAGTCGTGTTGGTGACCGCATCGCGCCTTCTTTGGGTCGAACAGCGCCCATATGGAGCTCCCTCGCAGGTCACGAAGCTTTTGAGGGCGTCCGTTCCGTGACGGATGACGCTCCAACGCCGTCTGTGCGAAGGAGCATCCGGGTCTCCTCCGACGCATCCGGCAACCATCGGCCTGCGGCGCGACGTGCCGGATCGCCCCTACTGGTCGGGCTGGTGCTCCGGGCCGCCATAGTCGGGGCTCGTGTAGCCCGGGCTCTTGAAGCTCGGGCGGGTGGCCGCGCTCTCCTCCGCGCCGCTCTCCGTCGCCGGGCTGCTGAAGCCCGGGCGGGAGTAGCCCAGATGCGGCGTACGGGACGGCAGTGCGGGGTCCCCGCCGTAGGCGCCCTCCGCGTTCCGGGGGACCGCCGGGTCGGTCAGAGCTTCCTGGAGGAAGGGGAGCATGCCGCGCTCCAGCAGCGCCTGCCGCCAATCTTCCCTGGCCTCGGCAACCGCCGTGGACCGCTCGTCCTCCACCGGGGCCCGCACGGAACTCGAGCCGTTGCGCAGCGCAGTGATCAGCAGTCCGGCCATGGCCACGACGATGCCTGCCGCGGTCAGGGCCACGAAGGCCCAGCCGGCGTTGATCAGCGGGTCGGCCACCGCCCGGTCCCCGCTGACCGCGTGCAGCAGATAGCCGATGAACAGGAAGATCACGGCGGCGGTGCCCGCCAGGACCGGCGCCAGGACGGAGACGACGGCCACCAGCCCCGCGCCGGAGGCGTCGGCGGCCTCTCCCATGGCGGTGGCCAGGCCGACCGAGGCGCCTCCCCGTTGCTCGTCGTCCCCGGGCTCGGGCCGGGTGCCGGTCACCGGCTCGCGTAGCTCGTCCCGGAGCTTGACGTAGTGCTGGTACTCGGCGGCCGCGCACGCGGAGATCGCGGCCGCGGCAGCGAGCGCCATCGTGCGCAGCTGCTCGGTGTTGAGCCGTCGGCCGTTGGCGGCCGGATTCTGACGCTCACTCGCCGTGCGCAGCGCGTCACCGAGGATCCGCTCGAATTCCGGGCGGTCCTCGGGAAGCAGATGCGGAGCGCTGTTCATGTGCATCCCCCGATGCTCCGTAGGCCGGCGTGCCGGCTCTCACCGGGCAGTTGGGCGGAAACGGAGGAGAGCCTGCTACGGATAAGCCGATGGTAGAGCGCTTCCGGCACGTGGTGACAGGGTGTTTCCGGAAAATGGCCGTTCCCTGAGCGCAGCGGATGCCCCCATGCCGTCCCGGATACCGGTCAATCAGCCAGGGGGAGTTGGACGACCAGAAGCTTTCCGGCCATGGTGACGCCACCGTCCATCGCGATCGCCAGTCCGTCGGCGTAGATGTGCGGCGAGTCCACGGCGGGTGCTCCGCCGTCTTCCCCGTCCTCCGAACCCACCTCGCCGAGCAGATACGGGATCGGGCTGTGGCCGTGGACGATGCGCTGCCCGCCGTACGCCGCGAGCAGTTCGTGCACCGCCTGCGGCCCGGACTCGTCGCGGAAGGCGAAGCGCTTGGTGAACTTGCGGAAGAGCTCCCAGCATTCGTCGGCGTCGCTGCGCTGGAGGATCTCGGTGACGGTGTCGTTGACGGCCTCGATCGAGTCGCCGTACTCGAGGTAGGCGGTGGTGTCGGAGTGCACCAGCAGATGCCCGTCCTCCTCCACGACCGCGTCGAGCCGGGACATCCACTGCAGGTGGTGGTCCTCCATCCGCTCCATGTCGGTGCGCTGGCCGCCGTTGAGCAGCCAGGCCGCCTGGAAGGAGGCCGTGCCGGCGCCGGAGGTGACGGGTGTGTCCCCGAACCGTTTGGCGCCGATGAGCAGCAGTTCGTGGTTGCCCATCAGGGCCTTGCAGTAGCCGCCGGCGGCCGCGGCCTCGGCGGAGAGCCGCATGACCAGGTCGATGACGCCGATGCCGTCCGGGCCGCGATCGGTGAAGTCGCCGAGGAACCAGAGCCGGGCGTTGCCCGCGGCCCAGCGGTCCTCGTCGTCGATCAGCCCCTGGGCGGCGAGGGCTTCGCGCAGCTCGTCGAGGTAGCCGTGGACATCGCCGACGACGAAGAGCGGTCCGGGACCTTCCGCCGAGGCTGCCGCGCCCTCGGTATCGAGCACCGTGTCCACCACGGTGTCGGTCGGGGTGACCGGGGTGAGGGCCATCGTCGCCCGGTCCGTGACGCCGTCACGGTGGATCACCGGCAGGTCGTGCCGGGTCGGTGTGTACTCCGGTGGCATGTCCGCAGGTACGGGGGCGTGCGCGCGTACCGGGGCATACGGGGGTACGGACTGCCCGCCCTGCGCGGGCGCGGGCGGCATTCCCGCCGCGGCCCGTACCGCGGGTCCCTGACCGGCCCCCTGAGTCATCGACCCCTCCACCATCGCGCCGCCGTGCACCGGTCGGACCTGCCTGGTCGGCGGCGGTCCGCGGTGTCGTGCGCCCATCATAGGAATGCTGCTCGCGGGTTGTGACGCACCAGGGGGCCGGGAATCGCGGTCGCGGCGTCGATCGCAGCGTATTTATCCCGAAATCACCTGGTACATCCTGCACGGGGAGCGTCTGGAGGAGCCCGGCGGCCGCGGTCGGGTCTGCGCGTCGCCCCCCGTGCGTCTGCTTCGGTGCGCCGGCCTGTCAGGTCCGCGGGGCCGGACGCGGTGCGCTGACCGTGGTGCGCGGTGGCCGGCGCTGCGAGGAAGTCCGCACGATGAGCTCGGTCGGTATGACCTGCTCCACCGGATGCTCGCCGTCCAGGCCCTCGATGGCGTCGATGAGCAGTTGGACGACGGCGGTGCCGATCCTGCGGGGTTTGAGGGAGAGCGTGGTGACGGGCGGGTCGGTTGCGGCGTACACGGTGGACTCACTGCAGCAGACGAGCAGCAGATCATCGGGTACGCGCAGACCGTAGCGGTGGGCCGCGGCGAGCAGGTCCGTGCCGTTGGGGTCGAACAGCCCGTAGACGGCGTCCGGCCGGTCGGGCCGGGCGAGCAGCCGGTCCGCGGCGACGGCGCCCGCACAGGGGTCATGAGCGGGGTACTCCTCGTAGACCGGGTCCTGTCCCACGCGCTCGCACCAGGAGAGATACGCGGTCGTGGACAGCCGGGTGTACGTGTCCGTGGTGGTGCCGGTGAGCAGGCCGATGCGCCGGGCTCCGGCGTCGGCGAGATGGTCGAGGAGGCCGAGGACGGCTGCCTCGTGGTCGTTGTCGACCCAGGCGGTGACGGGGAGCGAGCCGGTGGGCCGTCCGTCCGAGACGACGGGGAGACCCTGCCGGACCAGCTCGCTGACCATCGGGTCCTGGTCCGAGGGGTCGATGACGACGGTGCCGTCGAGAGCGACGTTGGACCACACGTCGTGGCGGGATGTTGCGGGGAGGATGACGAGCGCGTAGCCGCGTGCGAGGGCGGCGGAAGTGGCGGCGCGGGCCATCTCGGCGAAGTAGGCGAACTCGGTGAAGGTGAAAGGTTCATCCCCGTACGTGGTCACGGTCAGACCGATGAGGCCGGACCGTCCGGTACGGAGGGTGCGGGCGGCGGCGGAGGGGCGATAGCCCAGCCGGTCGGCCACCTCGCGGACGTGGCGGCGGGTGGCGTCCGGGAGCCGTCCCTTGCCGTTGAGTGCGTCGGAGACAGTCGTGATCGAGACACCGGCGGCGGCGGCCACGTCCCGGATACCCGCCCGTCCCAGCCGGCGGCCGGTCGACCGGCTCACCTGGTGCTTCCCTGCTGCTGTCATGGCGAGCCGATAGTAGGGCTCGGGTGGTACGTTCGCGGGAGTCCGCCGACGGCCTGTCGCAGGCACGTTTCTGCATGAGCGACTGCGGTCAACTGACTGGGAAGTGAAGGCAGTTGTCGTGAGCAGCGGACATCCGGCCGGGAGTGCGGGGTCCTCGCCTGCCGATTCATCTGTGTCCCGAAGAGCTCTCAAGTCACCCTCACGGGGGACGCGCGCCAGGGGGTGAGCCACCGGCGCGCGCCACGATACGAAGCGCTCCCCCAGAGCGCCGCCGCACCGCGGCTGCCGTGCCTGGGGGCGGGACGTCCGGCAGGGGGACCGTGAAGCCCAGCCCTCATAGGGTGTGGAGTATTGCTGCTGCTGAGCACAACGGTCGAGGAGGACCCGCGGTGACTGAGAAGATCCCGAAGCTGCGCGAGGCGCTGGACGGCATCCCGACCTACAAGCCCGGTCGGCCGGCCGCGGCGGGCGGCCCGGTGGCGTACAAGCTGTCCTCCAACGAGAACCCCTACCCGCCCCTGCCGGGTGTGATGGAGAGCGCGCTCGCGGCGGCAGGATCCTTCAACCGCTATCCGGATCTGGCGTGCACCGCGCTCATGAACGAGCTGGCGGAGCGCTTCGACGTCCCGGTCGGGCATCTGGCGACGGGCACCGGTTCGGTGGGCATCGCCCAGATGCTCGTCCAGTCGACCTCCGGACCCGGGGACGAAGTGATCTACGGCTGGCGGTCCTTCGAGGCGTACCCCATCGTGACCCGGATCAGCGGCGCGACTCCCGTGGAGGTGCCGCTGACCCCTGGTGATGTGCACGACCTGGAGGCAATGGCGGACGCGATCACCGACCGGACCCGGCTGATCTTCGTCTGCAATCCCAACAACCCGACCGGCACGACCGTGCGCCGAGCCGAGCTGGAGCGCTTCCTCGACCGGGTACCGTCCGATGTGCTGGTCGTCCTGGACGAGGCATACAAGGAGTTCATCCGCGACCCCGAGGTGCCGGACGGACTCGAGCTCTACCGGCGGCGGCCGAACCTCTGCGTGCTGCGCACCTTCTCCAAGGCGTACGGCCTGGCGGGGCTGCGGGTCGGGTTCGCGGTGGCCCATGAGCCGGTGGCGGCAGCCCTCCGCAAGACGGCGGTGCCGTTCGGCGTGAGCCAGCTGGCGCAGGACGCGGCCATCGCCTCCCTGCGCTGCGAGGACGAGCTGCTGGGGCGGGTGGGCTCACTGGTGTGTGAGCGCAAGCGGGTGGCGGAGACCCTGGCCGAGCAGGGCTGGACGATTCCCGAGTCGCAGGCGAACTTCGTCTGGCTGCGGTTGGGGGAGCAGACGGCCGGGTTCGCCTCGGTGTGCGAGAACGCCGGCGTAGTGGTCCGGCCGTTCCCGGGGGAGGGCGTGCGGGTCACGATCGGCGAGACCGAGGCGAACGATCTCTTCCTGCGGGCTGCCGAGTTGTTCCGCAAGGAGATGTAGGACCGGGCCGGGCGGCGGGGGCCGGTTGCGCCGCCCGCCGCATGACCGGACCGTGGACGGCTGGCGCTCGATGGTGTCCGAGCGCTGCGCGGCGGACGGACCGGACCAGGCACTCCCGTAGGCCCAGCTGCCGGAGGCGGCTCTGCCTGGGCAGAGCTCGGTGTGCCTCCGGGACCCCCCGCCCGAAGATCCCGAAAGCCTGTGCGGCATAATTGCTTGTGAATGTGAACGCGTTCACAAGCGCGTCCCGATCGCCCCGGAATGGGGCGGTTCAGAGGGACAGGCTGCCCATGCGACCACGGCGAGTAAGGAGAGACGACGTGGACCTGGCTCTGGCGCCGGAGACTCTGGCGCGCTGGCAGTTCGGCATCACCACCGTCTACCACTTCCTCTTCGTCCCCCTGACGATCTCTCTGGCCGCCCTCACGGCGGGCCTCGAGACGGCCTGGGTGCGGACAGGCAAGGACAAGTACCTCCGGGCCACCAAGTTCTGGGGGAAGCTCTTCCTGATCAATATCGCCATGGGTGTGGTCACCGGCATCGTGCAGGAGTTCCAGTTCGGTATGAACTGGTCGGACTACTCCCGCTTCGTCGGCGATGTCTTCGGGGCACCGCTCGCCTTCGAGTCGCTGATCGCGTTCTTCTTCGAGTCCACCTTCATCGGGCTGTGGATCTTCGGATGGGACAAGCTCCCGAAGAAGATCCACTGTGCCTGCATCTGGACCGTCTCGTTCGGCACCATGTGCTCGGCCTACTTCATCCTGGCGGCCAACTCCTGGATGCAACACCCGGTCGGCTACCGGATCAATCAGATCACCGGCCGTGCCGAGCTCACCGACTTCTGGCGGGTGATCAGCCAGAACACCACGCTGGTCGTCGTCTTCCACACCCTCACCGCCGCCTTCCTGACCGGCGGGGCCTTCATCGTCGGCATCGCCGCGTACCACCTGGCCCGCAAGAAGCACATCCCGGTGATGCGCACCTCCCTGCGTCTGGGCCTGGTCACCCTGGTCGTCGCGGGTCTGCTCACCGCGGTCAGCGGGGACCAGCTGGCCAAGGTGATGTTCAAGCAGCAGCCCATGAAGATGGCCGCGGCCGAGGCGCTCTGGGAGACCGAGGCGCCGGCGCCCTTCTCCGTGTTCGCGTACGGAGATGTCGACGAGGGCCACAACAAGGTGGCCGTCGAACTGCCGACGCTGCTCTCCTTCCTCGCCGAGGGCGACTTCTCCTCCCCGGTGCCCGGTATCAACGACGTCAACAAGGCCGAGGAGGCGGCGTACGGGCCGGGGGACTACCGGCCCAACATCCCCGTCGCGTACTGGGGTTTCCGCTGGATGATCGGCTTCGGTATGGCCTCCTTCGCCATCGGGGCCGTCGGCCTCTGGCTCACCCGGAAGAAGATCTGGATAGCCCGGCAGCTGCGCACGTCCGAGGATGACGTGCCCCGTCTGGCGCTCACCAGGAACAGGGAACTCGGCCCGAAACTCACCGGGTGGTATTGGCGGATCGCTCTGCTCACCCTCGCCTTCCCGCTGGTCGCCAACTCCTGGGGATGGATCTTCACAGAAATGGGGCGTCAGCCCTGGGCGGTCTACGGGGTGCTGCGTACGGCCGACGCCGTCTCCCCCGGCACGTCTCAGGGCGAGGTCCTCACCTCGATGACCGTCTTCACACTCCTCTACGCGTTCCTGGCCGTCGTCGAGGTCCGGCTCCTCGTGAAATACGTCAAGGCGGGGCCGCCCGAGCTGACGGACAGCGACCGCAACCCGCCCACCCGGGTCGGGGGCGACGACCGGGACGCCGACCGTCCCATGGCCTTCTCGTACTAGGAACGGAGAGGAGCGAGCATGGAACTCCACGACGTCTGGTTCGTCATCATCGCCGTCTTCTGGGCCGGCTACTTCTTCCTCGAGGGCTTCGACTTCGGGGTCGGGGTGCTCACCAAGCTGCTGGCCCGTGACCGGCGTGAGCGGCGGGTGCTCATCAACACCATCGGCCCGGTCTGGGACGGCAACGAGGTCTGGCTGATCACTGCGGGCGCGGCGACCTTCGCGGCGTTCCCCGAGTGGTACGCCACCCTGTTCTCCGGTTTCTACCTCCCCCTTCTGCTGATCCTCGTCTGCTTGATCGTCCGCGGGGTCGCCTTCGAATACCGTGCGAAGCGCAGCGGAGAGCGCTGGCAGACGAACTGGGAGCATGCGATCTTCTGGACCTCGCTGCTGCCCGCCCTGCTGTGGGGAGTGGCCTTCGGCAACATCGTGCACGGGGTGAAGATCGACGCCGACAAGGAGTATGTCGGGACCCTCTTCGACCTGTTGAACCCCTACGCGCTGCTGGGCGGACTGGTGACGCTCTCTCTGTTCACCTTCCACGGGGCGGTGTTCACCGCGCTCAAGACGCTGGGCGACATCAGGATCCGGGCCCGCAGGCTGGCGACCGGACTGGGTGTGGTGGCCGTGGTCCTCGCGGCGGGGTTCCTCATATGGACGCAGCTGGACACGGGCGGCGGCGCGAGCCTGATCGCGATGCTGATCGCGGCCGTGGCGCTCGTCGCGGCGGTCGGCTGCACCATGGCAGGGCGTGAGGGCTGGTCGTTCGCGCTGTCCGGGCTGGCGATCGTGGCCACCGTGGCGATGTTTTTCCTCGCCCTCTTCCCCGATGTCATGCCGTCCTCGCTGAACGACTCATGGAACCTCACGGTCAGCAACGCCTCGTCGACGCCGTACACGCTCAGGATCATGACGTGGTGCGCGGTGATCGCGGTCCCCTTGGTGATGGTGTACCAGGGGTGGACGTACTGGGTGTTCCGCAAGCGGATCGGCACCCAGCACATCGCCGAGACGCACTGACCGGGCGAGGACGTTTCACGTGAAACCAGTGGACCCGCGTCTGCTCCGGTACGCCCGCGCCACCCGGTTCTTCCTCGTCGTGGCCGTGGTGCTGGGGCTCGCCGGGGCGGCGCTGGTCATCGCCCAGGCGCTGCTCATCGCCGAGGTGGTGGTCGGTGCCTTCCGGCACCACCTCTCGGCCGGTGAGCTGACCACCCCCTTGCTGTTGCTCGCCGCGGTCGCCCTGGGGCGCGCTCTGGTCTCCTGGCTGACGGAGCTGGCGGCGCACCGGGCGAGCGCGTCGGTCAAGTCCGAGCTGAGGCTCCGGCTGGTGGAGCACGCCGTACGGCTCGGGCCGGGGTGGATCGGGGGACAGCGGACCGGTGAGCTGACCGCGGTCGCCACGCGGGGTATCGACGCGCTGGACGACTACTTCGCCCGCTATCTGCCGCAGCTCGGGCTGGCGGTCGTGGTGCCGGTGGCCGTGCTCGCCCGGATCGTCACGGAGGACTGGGTGTCGGCGGCCGTCATCGTCGGCACGCTGCCGCTCATTCCCCTTTTCATGGTGCTGATCGGCTGGGCCACCCAGGCCAGGATGGACCGTCAGTGGCGCCTGCTGTCCCGGCTGTCCGGACACTTCCTCGACGTGGTCGCCGGCCTGCCGACCCTGAAGGTGTTCGGTCGTGCCCGTGCCCAGGCCGAGTCGATTCGCGCGATCACGGACGACTACCGGCGGGCGACCCTGCGCACCCTCCGTATCGCCTTTCTCTCGTCCTTCGCTCTGGAGCTGCTCTCCACCCTGTCGGTGGCGCTGGTCGCGGTCGGCATCGGCATGCGGCTCGTCCACGGGGATCTCGATCTGTCCACCGGACTGGTGGTGCTGATCCTCGCGCCGGAGGCGTATCTACCGCTGCGCCAGGTGGGGGCGCAGTACCACGCGGCCGCCGAGGGGCTGGCCGCGGCGGACCAGGTCTTCGCCGTCCTGGAGACCCCACCGGGCGCGGAGGGTTCCGGGAGCGCGCCCGACGCGCGGGGCGCGGCGCTCCGTGTGGAGGCCCTGTCCGTACGGCATCCGGGCCGCTCCGCCCCCTCGCTGCCCGAGACCTCGTTCACGGTCGCGCCGGGTGAGACCGTGGCCGTCGTCGGCCCCAGCGGGGCGGGCAAGACGACTCTGCTGAACGCGGTGCTGGGCTTCTCCGTGCCCTCCTCGGGGCGTGTGCTGGTCGGTGGCACCGACCTGGCGGACATCTCGCGGGCGAGCTGGTGGCAGCAGGTCGCCTGGGTGCCCCAGCGGCCGTATCTCTTCGCGGGCACCGTCGCAGAGAACGTACGGCTGGCGCGGCCGGAGGCGGATGAGGAAGCGGTGCGGTCCGCGCTGCGCGCCGCGGGCGCGCTGGACTTCGTCTCGGCCCTTCCGGACGGCGCGGACACGGCCCTCGGCGAGGACGGCTCGGGCCTCTCGGCCGGACAGCGGCAGCGGATCGCTCTGGCGCGCGCCTTTCTGGCGGACCGCCCTGTGCTGTTGCTGGACGAGCCGACGGCGAACCTCGACGGTGAGACGGAGGCCTCGGTCGTCGAGGCGGTCCGCCGTCTGTCCCGGGGCCGTACGGTCCTTCTGGTGGTCCACCGGCCGGCCCTTCTGCCGCTGGCGGACCGAGTGATCGGTCCGACCGGGCTGCCCGCCTCATCGGAGGCCGCGGCCGCCCCAGGCCCGGCCCGTGACGCAGGCCCCGGGGGAATGCCGGACGGCGGGTCCCTGGCGGAGTACGCGGTGGGCGACGGTGCCCGGGTGTGCGCGGCCGCGGAACCCGGCGGGCGGGACGGTGTCGTAGCGGACGACCGCAGCGATGGAGACCGGCTGTCCGCCTCCGCGCTCCCGGCCGCAAAGGACGCTCCGGTCCGGGGGGCGGACCGCCGGAAGCGGGCCGACGGTCCGGAGAGCGGCCTGCGCCGGATACGAGGGATGGCGCAGGCGCGGCGCGGTCGGTTCGTACTCGCGCTGCTGCTCGGAAGCCTCGCGCTCGGCAGCGCCGTCGGTCTCATGGCCGTATCCGGCTGGCTCATCTCGCGCGCCTCCGAACAGCCCCCGGTGCTGTATCTGATGGTCGCCGTCACGGCCACCCGAGCGTTCGGGATCGGACGTGCCGTCTTCCGCTACGCCGAGCGGATCGTCGCCCACGACGCCGTCTTCCGCATGCTCGCCGACCTTCGGGTCGCCGTGTACGCCAGGCTGGAGCGTCTGGCCCCCGCCGGCCTCGGGGAGACCCGCCGCGGCGATCTTCTCTCCCGGCTCGTCGCCGATGCCGACTCCCTCCAGGACTACTTCCTCCGCTGGCTCCTTCCCGCCGGAGCGGCCCTGTTCGTGGGCACCGGTGCGGTGGTTTTCACCGGGTGGCTCCTCCCCGAGGCCGGTGCCGTCCTCGCCGCCGGCCTGCTCGCCGCGGGCGTCGGGGTGCCGGTTCTCTCCGGCATGCTCTCCCGCCGCGCCGAGCGGCAGCTCGCCCCTGCCCGCGGCGCTCTCTCCACCCGTGTTGTCGACCTCCTCACCGGCACGGCCGAGCTGACCGTCGCGGGAGCGCTGAACGCCCGTACGGACGGTGTGCGCCGCGCCGACCGGTCCCTGACCAGGATCGCCGCCCGGTCCGCCGCCGCGGCCGGGGCCGGTGCCGGGCTCTCCGCGTTGTTCTGCGGCCTGACCGTGGCCGCGGCCGCGTGGACCGGGGCGCGGGCCGTACAGGACGGCCGTCTCGAGGGCGTCTGGCTCGCCGTCGTGGTCCTGACCCCGCTCGCCGCGTTCGAGGCGGTCGCGGGTCTGCCCCTCGCCGTCCAGTACCGGCAGCGCACCCACCGCGCCGCCGAGCGCGTCATGGAGGTGCTGGACGCACCCGAGCCCGTACGGGAGCCCGCCCATCCCGCACCGGCGCCCCCTTACCCGTTCCCCCTGACCGTACGCAATCTGACGGTTCGCCATCCGGGCCGCCGGGCGCCCGCGCTCGACGGTCTCGATCTGACCCTGGTCCCGGGCCGCCGGATCGTCGTGGTCGGGCCTTCCGGTTCCGGCAAGACCACGCTCGCCCGGGTGCTGCTCCGCTTTCTGGACGCCGACGCCGGTACGTACACGCTCGGCGGGACCCGGGCCTGCGCGCTCGACGGGGACGCCGTACGCCGGATGGTCGGCCTCTGCGCCCAGGACGCCCATGTCTTCGACAGCTCACTGCGCGAGAACCTCCGTCTGGCCCGCCCCGCCGCGAGCGACGACGACCTGCGCGCCGCCCTCGCACGGGCCCGGCTGCTCGACTGGGTCGAGAGCCTCCCCGTGGGCCTCGACACCCTCGTCGGCGAGCACGGGGCCCGGATGTCCGGGGGGCAGCGCCAGCGGCTCGCCCTGGCCCGTGCCCTTCTCGCCGACTTCCCCGTGCTGGTCCTCGACGAGCCGGCCGAACATCTGGATCTGCCGACCGCCGACGCGCTGACCGCCGACCTGCTCGCCGTCACCGAGGGCCGGACCACCGTTCTGATCACCCACCGGTTGGCCGGTCTGGAGGCGGTCGACGAGGTGATCGTGCTGGACCGCGGCCGCGCCGTGCAGCGCGGCACCTACGAGGAGCTGGCCGCCGAGGACGGTCCGTTCCGGCGCATGCTGGACCGTGAGGAGAGCGCGGATGCTCACCACCGTGCACTTTCCCTGACAAAAGCCACTCACTAGGCTCGGCACCATGTCAGCCACGGCAGGACCGGTCGATCCTGCGCCCCTCCCCGGCCCGGAGCCGGGCGGCGCGGGTCCCGGCGGCCGGGGGGCCGGACCTGCGGATTCCGCCGGTCCCGGGCCCGCGGAGTCCGGACCCGTGCAGGCCGCAGCAGCGGACACCGGCGGAGCGGTGGACACCGGCGGCGGGGACGGGGCCCCGGCAGAAGCGACCGTCGGCCTGGGAGACCCCGGTTCGACCGTCGCGGAGGAAGCGGCCCGCAGTCTCCAAGGACTGCCCCAGGAACTGGCTGTCCGCCTTCCCCAGCTCCTGGAGGCCATGGTTTCCGTCGGCACCGGACTGCAACTGCACAGCACGCTCGACAGCATCCTCGAGACCGCCGCGAGTCTCACCGACGTCCGCTACGCCGCGATCGGTGTCATCAACGACGAGCGCGACGGCCTCGCCGACCTGGTCACCTACGGCATCTCCGACGCCGAGCGGGAGCGCATCCGCCGTCTCCCCGACGGCGACAAGGGGATTCTCGGCACGCTCATCGAGGACCCGGCGCCGATGATGATGGCCGACCTGGGCGCCCCCGCGCGTACCACCGGCTATCCCCCGCACAACGCCCTCCTCGGGGACTTCCTCGGCATCCCCATCCGGGTGGGCGGCGAGCTCTTCGGGAACCTCTATCTCGCCGAGAAGCGCGACGGCGGCGAGTTCAGCGTCTACGACCTGCACATGATGAAGGTGCTGGCGACCGAGGCCGGGATCCAGATCGGCAACGCCCGGCTGCATGAGGCCACCAAGCAGCGGCAGCGCTGGATCGAGGGGGCCAACGTCCTCACCACTGCCCTGCTGTCGAGCACCGAGTCCCGCACGGACGACGCCCTCGCCATCGTCGCCGAGCAGGGCCGCAAGCTCGCCGACGCCGCCGCCGGAGTGGTGCTGCTGCCCTACGAGGAAGGCGGTCTGGAGATCGTGCAGGTCTCCTCGGACCTTCCCGAGCCCTTCGAGGGGCTCGGCATGGTGATCGAGCCGAGCAGCCCGGTGTACGAACAACTCATCGCGGGTCAGCCCGTTTTCGTGGACGACTCCGCCACCGACCCCCGGATGGTCACACCGGCCTCCCAGGCCTACGGGCCGAACATGCTGCTGCCGCTCAGCAGCAACGGCCGGGTGCTCGGCACCCTCGCCCTGCCCCGGCTGCGCGGGGCCCGCAGCTTCACCGAGACCGAGCGCACCCTGGCCACCCAGTTCGCGTCGCAGGCAGCCCTGGCGCTCGTCCTGGCCGAGGCACAGCGCGATCGCGAGCGGCTGGCCGTCTACGAGGACCGCGACCGGATCGCCCGTGATCTGCACGATCTCGTCATCCAGCGGCTGTTCGCCACCGGGATGATGCTGGAGAGCGCACAGCGCAGGGCGGGTGACCCCGAGCTGCGGACGGGGATCGGCACGGCTGTGGACGAACTGGACGTCACCATCCAGGAGATCCGCACGGCGATCTTCGCTCTGCAGCAGGGTCCGGTCGAGGCGCCGTCGGGTCTGCGCACCCGGATCGAGCGGGAGGTCAATATGGCGGCGGTGCCGCTGGGATTCAGGCCGTCGGCACGTTTCATCGGCGCGGTGGACGCCCGGGTCGGCGAGTTGACCGGCAGGAATCTCATCGCCGCTCTCCGCGAGGCGCTGTCGAACACCTTCCGCCACGCCGGTGCCTCCCGTATCGAGGTCGTCGTCGACGCGACGGCGAAGCTGCCCGACGGGCAGGAGGGCGTACGGCTGACCGTCGCGGACGACGGGGTCGGCATACCCACGGGCGGCCGCCGCAGCGGGCTGAGGAACCTGGCGAAGCGGGCGGAGTCGCTGGGCGGCTCGAGCACGTACGGGCCGGGCCTCGGGGAGGAGGGCCGTGGGACGAGCGTGGTATGGGAAGCACCGCTCTGAGGGGGGCGGATCCGAGGGGTGGGTGGCGGAGGACCCCCGGGCAGTCGCGGGGCCGGGGCCGCGGGCTCGCCCGGGTCCACACCGCCCGGTTCACCCGGGCGTTCGGACAAACGGGTTCAGACGGGTGGCTGAGCGGCCACGATCTCCTCGATGACGACCGCGACACCGTCCTCGTTGTTCGCGACCGTACGGGCGGAGGTGGCGGCCAGCACGTCCGGATGGGCGTTCGCCATCGCGTACGAGGTCCCGGCCCAGGACAGCATCTCCACGTCGTTCGGCATGTCGCCGAAGGCCACGACCTCCTCCGGCGCGATCCCCCGCTCGGCGCAGCAGTGCGCGAGGGTCGCGGCCTTGCTGACGCCGCGACCGCTGATCTCCAGCAGGGCGGTGGGGCTGGAGCGGGTGAGGGACGCGTGCTCGCCGGCGGCCGTACGGGCCAGGGCCAGGAAGTCGTCGGGGGCCAGCCGGGGGTGGTGGGCGAGCAGCTTGAGCACGGGCTGGTCCGCGCCATGCCATCCCTCGGCGAGCAGCTTCTCCGCGGCTGCGACGGTCGCCACCGGGTCGAGGTGGAAGGGCGGGTACTCCGGTTCGTAGTGGATGCCGTTGGTGAGCTCGACCGCGAACGAGGTGCCGGGGGCGGTGGTCCGGAGGGCCTTCACGACGGTGAGCGCGTCGGACCGCTCCAGCGGCCGTACCTCCAGGATCAGCCCGTCCCGGTGCAGATCGACGACGGCGGCGCCGTTCGCGCAGATGGCGAGGCCGTGGCCGTGGACGTGGTCGCTGACGACATCCATCCAGCGGGCGGGCCGGCCGGTGACGAAGAAGACCTCGATTCCGGCCCGCTCGGCGGCGGCGAGCGCCGCGACCGTCCGGTCCGAGACGGACTTGTCGTCGCGCAGCAACGTTCCGTCGAGATCCGTGGCGATCAGCCGTACGCGCCGCCGAGCGGGCGCCGAGGGGCGGAGTTCCGGCATCTGCGGCTCGGGCCGCTCGGTAGCTGAGGTCACAGATCCATCTTCCCGCATCTGTGTGCACAGGCGTGTGATGGGGCGCACAGGCGAGCACAGGCCGTACGTGGTCTTCCGGGGTTGTCCACAGCGGTTCCGGGCCTCACGGGGACCGCTTAGGGTCGGGCCATGGCAACCTCTCTGCGACTGAGCACCGTGATCCTTCCTGTCCGCCGCTGGCAGGAGGGCGGCCGGGAGGTGTGGCGGCGGGCCGAGGAACTGGGGTTCCGGACCGCCTTCACCTACGACCACCTCTCATGGCGCGGCAGCTTCCGTGACGGCCCCTGGTTCGGTGCGCTGCCGACCCTGACGGCCGCCGCCACCGCCACCGAGCGAATGCGCCTGGGCACCCTGGTCACCTCCCCGAACTTCCGCCACCCCGTCACCCTCGCCAAGGAACTCATGTCCCTGGACGACATCAGCGGCGGCCGGGTGACCCTGGGCGTCGGGGCCGGGGGCAACGGCTTCGACGCGACAGCGCTCGGCCGGAAGGCATGGACCCCGCGCGAGCGCGCCGACCGCTTCGGGGAGTTCGTGCCGCTCCTGGACCGACTGCTCAGCGAGGACGTCGTCTCGTACGAAGGCGAGTTCTACTCGGCTGAGGAGGTCCGGAACATACCGGGGTGTGTCCAGCGGCCCCGGCTGCCCTTCGCGGTCGCCGCGACCGGCCCCCGCGGGCTGCGGCTGGCCGCCCGTCACGGGCAGGGGTGGGTCACCACGGGCAACCCCAGGGTCTCCCAGGGGGGCACCCCAAAGGAGTCGCTGGCCGCCATCCGGGACCAGGTCGAGCAGCTGTCCGAGGCGTGTGCCGAGATCGGCCGCGATCCGTCCGGACTGGAGAAGAGCCTGCTCACCGGGTTCACGCCGGACCGTCCCCTGGACTCATTCGACGCCTTCGTGGACTTCGCCGGAGCCCATGCCGAACTCGGCTTCACCGAGATCGTGCTGCACTGGCCGATCCCGGATTCGATGTTCGCCGCCGATCAGAAGGTCTTCGAGCGCATCGCGACGGACGGCCCGGCACAGCTCGACGGGACCCGTTCCTGAGGAGAGATCTGCTCCAGGCGCCGCACAGTCCCTTTACGCCGTGTATATGCGGAAAAGGGGGAGAATCGAGGAAGGAGCAGCAGAAGACAGCCGCGCTCAGGAGGTGGCTGATGCCCAGGACCAGGACCCGATTCCCCCCCGACCGCGGACTCACCACGCGCATGGTGACGACGATGTTCCTGATCGGGTTGCTGTACGTGGTGTTCGTCGGTGTCCTGCTGACCTTCCTCCGGGGTGCCTGGCCCATCATCCTGATCATCGCGGGCGGCCTGTTCGTGGCGCAGTTCTGGTTCAGCGACCGGATCGCGGCCTTCAGCATGGGCGCCCGCGAGGTCACCCCCGAGCAGGAACCCGAACTGCACGGCGCGGTCGACCGGCTCTGTGCCCTGGCCGACATGCCGAAGCCGCGCGTGGCCATCGCCCACAGCGATGTGCCGAACGCCTTCGCCACCGGCCGTAACCAGCGCTCCTCGCTGGTCTGCGCCACCACCGGCCTGCTCCGCCGACTGGAGCCCCAGGAGCTGGAGGGCGTCCTCGCGCATGAGCTGTCCCATGTCGCCCACCGCGATGTGGCGGTGATGACGATCGCCTCGTTCCTCGGCGTCCTCGCGGGGATGCTCACCCGGGTCGCGCTCTGGGGCGGGTTCGGCCGAGTCGACAACAGCCGTGACCAGAACGCCGCCATCGTGGCCATCCTGATCCCCCTGGTGAGCGCGGTCGTCTACGTCATCAGCTTCCTGCTCACCCGGATGCTCGCCCGCTACCGGGAGCTGACCGCGGACCGCGCGGCCGCTCTCCTCACGGGCCGCCCCTCCGCCCTCGCCTCCGCCCTGACCAAGGTCACCGGCGAGATGGCCCGGATCCCCACCAGGGATCTGCGGAAGGCCGAGCCCTTCAACGCCTTCTGGTTCGCGCCGGCGTTCTCCTCCAAGGCGAGCCTCGGCCGGCTCTTCTCCTCCCACCCCACGCTGGAGCAGCGTCTGGAGCAGCTCGGGCGGATCTCGGCCCAGCTCAGCCACCAGTGATCACCGAATCGAGGTGCGTGCCATGGGTCTCCTCGACACCATCCTGGGCCGGAGCAAGCCGGTCCCGCCCGACCTCGACCAGCTCTTCGCGGTGCCCTCCGCCGCGGTCACCCTGCAGGCCGGTGCCGACTTCGCGCCGACCGGACTGGGGGCGGTCTGCTTCGCCACCGTCGAAGGGGGAGCGTTCGCCCAGCTCCAGCGGGACGTACGGGATCTGCTCGACGCCGACACCGGGCGGGGCGGTGTGCCGGTCGAGTTCAGCGAGGACACCTACGGGTACACCTGGCTTCTCGTACGCCATCCCGCCGACGATCCGGCAGCACTGGTCAACGATCTCCATGCCGTCAACACCCTGCTCCAGGACGCCGGTTTCGGGCCACAGCTGCTGTGCTCACTGATCGCCTTCCGCGACGCACAGCACCGCTCCCTGGCGCTCGTCTACCTCTACAAGCGCGGGACGTTCTACCCGTTCGCGCCTCTGCCGGGGGCTCGTGAGAGACGGGACAACGCCCTGGAACTCCAGGTGCGGGCGCTGCTCGCGGACGATCTGAGGACCGAGACCGATCTGGCCCGCTGGTTCCCGGTGTGGGGTGCGCCGGGTCTGTGACCGCCGGGTCGGTGATCACGGGAGACCGTCCGACGGCGGGACGTCCACCGGCGGAAGACATCGCCGGTGGTGTGCTCCAGGAAGCCGGAGGTGTGGGTACCGCTGGTAACGACCTGGGGGCGGGGCCCCCTACGGGACATCAGCCTCGAGACGTATGCCGAACCAGCCTCCTGGTCTGACGAGAAGTGTGGGCCGCGCCACTACCGTCGACGACGTGACTGTGATCGCGACCGAAAGCCTCAGCAAGCGGTTCCCCAAGGTGACCGCGCTCGACCGGCTCTCCATGGACATCACGCAGGGAGTGACCGGCCTGGTGGGTGCCAACGGAGCCGGCAAGTCCACTCTGATCAAGATCCTGCTCGGGCTGTCCCCCGCCACCGAGGGACGCGCCGCCGTGCTCGGACTGGACGTCGCCACCCAGGGCGGCGCCATCCGCGAACAGGTCGGCTATATGCCCGAGCACGACTGTCTGCCCCCGGACGTCTCAGCCACCGAGTTCGTCGTCCATATGGCGCGTATCTCCGGGCTCCCGCCGGCCGCCGCACGCGAGCGCACCGCCGACACACTGCGCCATGTCGGCCTGTACGAGGAGCGCTACCGGCCCATCGGCGGCTACTCGACCGGGATGAAGCAGCGGGTCAAGCTCGCCCAGGCGCTGGTCCACGACCCGCGGCTGGTCCTTCTCGACGAGCCGACGAACGGCCTCGACCCGGTCGGCCGGGACGAGATGCTGGGCCTGATCCGGCGCATCCATACCGACTTCGGCATCTCGGTCCTGGTCACCTCCCATCTGCTCGGTGAACTGGAGCGCACCTGCGACCATGTCGTCGTCATCGACGGCGGCACACTGCTCCGGTCCAGCTCGACCAGCGACTTCACCCGGACCACGGCGACCGTCGCGGTCGAGGTCACCGACACCGAACGCCATCCGGACGGGACCGGCGTCCTGCGCGGCGCCCTCGCCGCCGCGGGCATCGAGGCGCACGCGGGCGGCCGGGCGCCCGGCGCGGGGCACGTCCTGCTGCTGGACGTCGACGACGAATCCACCTACGACACCGTCCGCGACACTGTCGCCGAACTCGGCCTCGGACTGGTGCGCTTGGAGCAGCGCCGCCACCGGATCGCCGAGGTCTTCCGTTCGGAAGAGGACAACGGAGGAGGCCGTGATGGAGCCTGAGACCACCGCCCTCGCCGTCCCCGCGCAGACGGCGGACCCGACCCGTATCCACAACATCGGCTACCGCTCCTACGACGGCCCGCGCCTGGGCCGGTCGTACGCCCGCCGCTCGCTCTTCGCGCAGAGCCTGCGCGGTGCGTACGGTCTCGGCCGCTCCGCGAAGTCCAAGGTGCTCCCGATGCTGCTGTTCGCCGTGATGTGCCTGCCGGCCCTCATCGTCGTCGCGGTCACCATCTTCACCAAGGCCAAGGAGCCGCTGGTCGACTACACCCGCTACGCGCTCTATCTCCAGGCGGTGATCGGCCTCTATCTCGCCTCGCAGGCTCCGCAGTCGGTCTCCCGGGACCTGCGCTTCAAGAGCGTGCCGCTCTACTTCTCCCGCCCGATCGAGCGCGTCGACTATGTGGTCGCGAAGTTCGCGGCCATGGCCTCCGCACTGTTCATCCTGACCGCGGCACCGCTCCTCGTCCTGTATGTGGGGGCGCTGCTCGCCGAACTGGATGTCGCGGACCAGACGAAGGGTTTCGGGCAGGGGCTGGTGTCCGTGGCTCTGCTGTCGCTTCTCTTCGCCGGCATCGGTCTGGTCGTCGCCGCGCTCACCCCGCGCCGGGGCTTCGGCGTCGCCGCGGTGATCGCTGTGCTGACCATTCCGTACGCCGCGGTGACCACCGTCCAGGCCATCGCCTACGGGCAGGGCAGCTTCGACGCGGTCGGCTGGCTCGGCCTCTTCTCGCCGATCACGCTCATCGATGGCGTACAGACGACGTTCCTCGGCGCCGCATCGGCCTTCCCCGGCGGCTACGGCCCGCCGAGTGTCCTCGCCGGAGTGGTCTATACGGCCGTCGTCCTCGGCCTGATCGCCGGCTCCTACGCCCTGCTGATGCGCCGCTACCGAAAGGTCGGGCTGTGACCACTCACCTTCCACCGGCCAACGCCGGGAGGGACCCCGGACCCACCACCACCCTCCTCAGGAACGGGCCGCGCTCATGACCACGCTTCACATCGACCACACCTCCCGCTGGTTCGGAAACGTCGTGGCGGTGAACGACATCACGATGTCGATCGGCCCCGGAGTGACCGGGCTGCTCGGCCCCAACGGCGCGGGAAAGTCCACCCTCATCAATATGATGGGCGGCTTCCTCGCCCCCTCGACCGGCTCCGTGACCCTCGACGGCGCGGCGGTCTGGCGCAACGAGCAGGTGTACCGGCGGATCGGCATCGTGCCCGAACGGGAGGCGATGTACGACTTCCTCACCGGCCAGGAGTTCGTCCTCGCCAACGCCGAGCTGCACGGTCTGCCGAACCCCGGTGCCGCGGCCCGCGCGGCGCTCGCCACGGTCGAGATGGAGTACGCGCGCAAGCGCAAGATCTCGACGTACAGCAAGGGCATGCGGCAGCGCGTGAAGATGGCATCCGCGCTCGTCCACGAGCCGTCGGTGCTGTTGCTCGACGAGCCGTTCAACGGCATGGACCCGCGGCAGCGGATGCAACTGATGGAGTTGCTGCGGCAGATGGGCGAGGAGGGCCGTACGGTCCTGTTCTCCTCGCACATCCTGGAGGAGGTCGAGCAGCTCGCCAGCCATATCGAGGTGGTCGTGGCCGGGCGGCACGCGGCCTCCGGCGACTTCCGCAGGATCCGCCGGCTGATGACGGACCGGCCGCACCGCTATCTCGTACGGTCCAGCGACGACCGCGCCCTCGCGGCCGCGCTGATCGCCGACCCGTCGACGGCGGGCATCGAGGTCGACGTCGCCGAGAAGGCCCTGCGCGTACAGGCCGTCGACTTCCCGCGCTTCACCGAACTGCTGCCGCGGGTCGCCCGCGAGCACGGCATCCGGCTCCTCACGGTCTCGCCCTCCGACGAGTCCCTGGAGAGCGTCTTCTCCTACCTGGTCGCGGCCTGAAGGAGCCTGAACCGATGTACAACTCCACGGTCGCCCGGCTCACCTGCCGGGCGGTGCTCGGCCGCCGCCGGGCACTGATCCTCTTCGCGCTGCCCGCGCTGCTGCTGGTCATCTCGGTCAGCGTGCGGGCACTGACCGGCGCCGACGACCAGATCGCGGCCAATGTGCTCGGCGGGTTCGCGCTGGCGACGATGGTGCCGCTGATCGGTGTGATCGCCGGTACGGGCGCGATCGGTCCCGAGATCGACGACGGTTCGATCGTCTATCTGCTCGCCAAGCCGGTGAAGCGGCCGACGATCATCGCCACCAAGCTGATCGTCGCCATAGGGGTCACGGTCGCCTTCTCCGCGGTGCCCACCCTGCTCGCCGGCTACCTCCTCAACGGCAACAGCCAGCAGGTCGCGCTGGCCTACGCGGTCGCGGCGGCCGTGGCCTCGGTGGCCTACGCCGCGCTGTTCCTGCTGTTCGGCACCCTCACCCGGCACGCGGTGGTCTTCGGCCTGGTCTACGCCCTGGTGTGGGAGTCGCTGTTCGGCAGCCTGGTGCCCGGCGCGAAGACGCTCAGCGTGCAGCAGTGGGCGCTCGCCCTCGGCCAGAAGGTCGGCGCGGGCGATCTGGTCACCTCGGACGTGGGTCCGACGACGGCGGTGGTCCTGCTGGCCCTCGTCACCGTGGGCGCCACCCTCTACGCGGGGCAGAAGCTGCGCGGACTCACGCTGGCCGGGGAGGAGTGAAGGGCACCTCTACGGGCGTCGGCCGGGGAGGGGTTGAAGGGCACCTCTACGGGCCGGGGGCGTGCACCGCGCGGTGCACGCCCTTCGTCATGCCTCGTCGTCATACCTGCGCCGCGGCCGGTCCGGCGGAAGGCGATCGCCGGCGGGCGATGTCCGGGCCCGGTTCAGACGGCGGGAAAGAGCCGCTCCAGGACGACGGCGATGCCGTCCTCGTCGTTGGAAGCGGTGATCTCGTCGGCGACGGCCTTCAGCTCGTCATGGGCGTTGGCCATGGCGACGCCGTGTGCCGCCCAGCCGAACATCGGGATGTCATTGGGCATGTCGCCGAAGGCGATCGTGTCGGCGGCCTTCATGCCGAGCCGCCGGGCAGCCAGTGAGAGGCCGGTGGCCTTCGTCAGCCCGAGGGGCAGCAGTTCGACGATCCCCTCCCCGGCCATCGTCACGCCCACCAGATGTCCCGCGACCGCGAGCGCGACGCGTGCGAGCTCGTCGTCGTCGAGGTCCGGGTGCTGGAGGTAGAGCTTGTTCAGCGGCGCGGACCAGAGCTCGGCCGGGTCCTCGTAGGACGTCACCGGCAGCGGGCCCTCCTGGACCCGGTAGCCGGGGCCGACGAGCACCTCGCCCTCCAGCCCGTCCCGGCTCGCCGCCAGGGCCAGCGGGCCGGTCTCCGCCTCGATCTTGGCGAGCGCCAGTCCGGCGAGCTGCCGGTCGAGCGTCACCGAGGTGAGCAGCCGGTGCTCGCCCGCATGGTAGACCTGACCGCCCTGCCCGCACACCGCGAGACCCCGGTAGCCGAGGTCGTCCAGGATGTGCCGCACCCAGGGCACGGCCCGTCCGGTGACGATGATGTGCGCGGCGCCCGCCGCGGTGACCGCGGCGAGTGCCTCGCGTGAGCGGTGCGAGATCGTGTCGTCGGCGCGCAGCAGCGTGCCGTCGAGGTCGGTGGCGATCAGCCGGTACGGCAGCTCGGTCGAGCTCACTTGGCGACCGGCTCAAGAACCTCGCGGCCGCCCAGATACGGCCGCAGCGCCGCGGGGACCCGTACCGAGCCGTCGGCCTGCTGGTGGTTCTCCAGCAGCGCGACGATGGTGCGGGGCACCGCGCACAGCGTGCCGTTGAGCGTGGCCAGCGGGCGGACGTGCTTGCCGTCCCGCATCCGCACCGACAGCCGTCGTGCCTGGAACTCATTGCAGTTCGAGGCCGAGGTCAGCTCACGGTACTTGCCCTGGGCCGGGATCCACGCCTCGCAGTCGAACTTTCGGGAGGCCGAGGCCCCGAGGTCGCCCGTGGCCACATCGATCACCTGGAAGGGCAGCTCCAGTCCGGTCAGCCACTGCTTCTCCCAGTCCAGAAGCCGCTGGTGCTCCGCTTCGGAGTCCTCCGGCGTCACATAGGAGAACATTTCGACCTTGTCGAACTGGTGGACGCGGAAGATGCCCCGGGTGTCCTTGCCGTACGTACCGGCCTCACGGCGGAAGCAGGGCGAGAAGCCGGCGTAGCGCAGCGGCAGCTTGTCCGCCTCGACGATCTCGTCCATGTGGTACGCGGCGAGCGGTACCTCGGAGGTGCCGACCAGGTAGTAGTCGTCGTTCTCCAAGTGGTACACGTTCTCGGCGGCCTGGCCGAGGAAGCCGGTGCCCTCCATGGCGCGCGGCTTGACCAGCGCCGGGGTGAGCATGGGGGTGAAACCGGCGGCGGTCGCCTGCGCGATGGCGGCGTTGACCAGAGCGAGTTCCAGCAGGGCGCCGACACCGGTCAGGTAGTAGAAGCGCGAGCCGGACACCTTGGCGCCCCGCTCGACGTCGATCGCTCCGAGCAGCTGGCCGAGCTCCAGGTGGTCCTTCGGCTCGAACCCCTCGCTTGCGAAGTCGCGCGGGGTGCCGATGGTCTCCAGGACGGTGAAGTCCTCCTCGCCGCCGACGGGTACGGCGGGGTGCACGAGGTTGCCCAGCTGGAGCGCCAGCCGCTGGGTCTCCTCCGCGGCCTTGTCCTGCTCGGCGTCGGCGGCCTTGACGGCGGCGGAGAGCTCGCCGGCCTTCTTCAGCAGCTCGGCCTTCTCCTCGCCGGAGGCCTTGGGGATGAGCTTGCCGAGCGCCTTCTGCTCGGCCCGGAGCTCGTCGAAGCGGACGCCGGAGGACCTCCGCCGCTCGTCGGCGGAGAGCAGTGCGTCGACGAGAGCGACGTCCTCTCCACGGGCGCGCTGGGACGCGCGGACACGGTCGGGGTCCTCACGGAGCAGACGAAGGTCAATCACCCCCCCAGGCTACCGGTGTGCGCTCCGGGCGCTCGACCCGATATTCCATTACGCCCCATTTAGTCCGCTATGCCAGGTAAGTGAGAATGAGCAAAAGCGACGTCGGGGACAATGCCGCCGCATTCGCCGGAAGGGGGCGATTGTTCCTCTCGCCGGCCGGAGTGCACTGCGTGAGCCCGGAGTTGGGTGCTGGTTGTCCACAGGCTCGCGGCGAGTCGGAGCCTTTATCCACAGGCTGTGAGAAAGATCTGTGGAAGGTGGAATTGATCATTCAGCTCGCTCTGTGCTGGGCCATGGATTCCCCTCCCAAACCTCTCCCACACACTCATTAGGGTGGGAATGACTCCCTCCAAAGAGTTGATCAATGGAATTGGGCTGACGAAGGGTGACCTGCAGGCCTGTGGGCCGAGCTGTGCGCTGTGGGGCGATTTGTCGACCATGTCGTGTTCTCGTGTCGACTTATCCCCAGGTCGAGAACCGACCCTGTGGATAACTCCGTGGATAACCGCAATCGCAGGCGGGAGGGGTCAGGCCCGGCCGTCGAGGCAGCGGGTCAGCCAGTCGGACGCCGCCGTGAACTCGCTGTCCGACGTGCCCTGCCGCAGCGTCGGCACGTCCGACGGGTCCACACCGGCCCTCGGGTACGAGCCGAGGAACCGGACGTTCGGACAGATCCGCTTCAGCCCCATCAGGGCCTCGCCCACCCGCCGGTCGGTGATGTGGCCCTCGCAGTCCACCGAGAAGCAGTAGCGGCCGATGCCCTCCCCCGTGGGCCGCGACTCGATACGCATCAGGTTCACCCCGCGCGCCGCGAACTCCTGAAGGAGCTCCAGCAGCGCGCCCGGGTGGTCGTCGCCCAGCCAGATCACCACGGACGTCTTGTCCGCTCCGGTACGGGCCGCGGGCCGGGCGGGACGGCCGACCAGCACAAAGCGGGTCATCGCGTTCTCCGCGTCATGGATGTCGGTGACCAGCGGCTCCAGCCCGTACGTCGGCGCGGCGAACTCTCCCGCGAACGCTGCGTCGTACCGGCCCTCCTGCACCAGCCGCGCGCCGTCCGCGTTCGAGGCCGCGGACTCCCAGAGCGCGTCGGGCAGATGCGCCGCCAGCCAGTTGCGCACCTGCGGCTGGGCGACCGGGTGTCCGGTCACCGTCTTCACGTCCGAGAGCGCGGTCCCGGGCCGTACGAGCAGAGCGAAGGCGATGGGCAGCAGCACCTCGCGGTAGATCATCAGGGGTTCGCCGGTGGCCAGCTCGTCCAGGGTCGCCGTGACCCCGCCCTCGACCGAGTTCTCGATCGGTACGAGCGAGCCGCCGGCCTCCCCGGACCGTACGGCGTCGAGCGCCGCCGGCACCGAGACCATCGGCATCAGCTCGCGCGTCGCGGCCTCCGGAAGGGTCCGCATGGCGGCCTCCGTGAAGGTGCCCTCGGGCCCGAGGTAGGTGTAGCGGCTCGCCGACATCGTGCTTGGCTCCTTGCGTCCGGTGGGGACCGCCCATCCCCTGTCTTCGGGGCATCGGGTCTCCCAGGCGAAGCCCGGGGACGGGGCCCCAAGCCGGTGCTGGCAACGATACCGAGCCGCCGCGCCGCGCCGTACGCCTCCGGCCGTCACCCCTCGAGCAGCCGCTGTCCCACGTACTCGCCCGGCGCGCAGCCGCCCGGCACCGCGAACAGGCCGCTCGCCTCATGGCGGATGAAGGGTGAGAGCGCGTCCCCCCGGTCGAGCTTGCGCTGCACCGGTACGAAACCCGTGAGGGGATCGGCCTGCCAGCAGATGAACAGCAGCCCGGCGTCCGGCACCCCGTCGCTGTCGAAGCCGTCGTGGAAGGAGAACGGCCGGCGCAGCATGGCGGCCCCGCCGTTGGCCTCCGGTGCCGAGATCCGGGCGTGTGCGTTCGCCGGGATCACGGCTCTCCCCGAGGCGTCCGTCCTGTCCAGGTCCATCGGTGTCGCCTCGGTGCCGCCCGACAGCGGGGCACCGTCGGACTTCCGCCGCCCGATGACCCGCTCCTGCTGCGGGACGGACAGTTTCTCCCAGTCGTCGAGGAGCATCCGGATGCGCCGGACCACCGCGTACGAACCATGGGCCATCCACCCGGGTTCGCCTCCGCCCGGTACGAAGATCCGCCGGTCGAAGTCCTGGTCCGACGGGGCCGGATTGTTGGTCCCGTCGATCTGTCCCATCAGATTCCGCGCCGTCATCGGACGGGAGGTGGCCCCGGGCGCCCGGTTGAAGCCGTTCATCTGCCAGCGCACCCTCGCCGTGTCCCCGGCCGCCTTCTGCAGCGCACGCAGGGCGTGGAAGGCGACCAGCGCGTCGTCCGCACCGATCTGCACCCACAGGTCTCCGTTGCTGCGCCCGGCGTCCAGTGCGTCCGAGGAGAAGTCCGGCAGCGGATCGAGCGCCGGCGGGCGCTCCCTCTCCAGGCCCGTACGGTCGAAAAAGGTGCGGCCGAACCCGAAGGTGACGCTCAGCGACGACGGTCCGGCGTCGAGCGCGACGCCCGTGTCGTCCGCCGTCGCGCGGCCCGCCATCAGGTCCTCCGCCGTCCGCGACCAGCGCCGCAGGAGCGCGGCGGCCGCCTTGCGGTCCGTACCCGGCGCGAGGTCGAAGGCGACGAGATGGCCGCGGGCCTGCAGCCGGGTGGTGATACCGGCCTGGTGCCTGCCGTGGAAGGCCACGGCGGTGGAGCCCACGGTCGTCAGGGCGGTCCGTTCGTCACCCTGGGCGACGGCGGTCCCGATCGCGCCGCCGGTGGCGCCCACCGCCAGGCCGGCGGCGCCTGCCGCGCCCACCGTCCCCAGCAGCCGCCGCCTGGAAACGCCGTCGGAGCCGCCCTGCGGGCCGCCCTGGGAGCCGGTCGCGGAGTTGTCCTTGGTCCTTGTGTCGCCTGTCATCAGCCGATCTTCATGGTCTTGGTCTCGGTCACCTGGTCGATGTCGGAGGTGCGCACGGTCAGGGACACCTCCCAGTTGCCCGCCATCGGGAGCTGCACCCCGTTCGCCACCCAGTGGCCCGTCTCCAGATGCACGGGAGCGACGGTGAGGGGCCCGAGGTCCCGGGAGTCGAGCCTGAAGGAGATCTTCACCTCGGGTGCGTCCAGTGCCTTGCCGTTCGGCCTGGCGATCTTGAGGTCGAGGGCGTTGCCGCCGGTGACACCCGGATCGACGGTGATCCGGGCGGTGCCCTTGCCGTCCTCGCCCCCGGTGTCGAACGGGATCTTCACCGCGGCCTGGCGGAGCGGCGGGACCACCGGGGCGCCGCCGGCCGCCCGCGCGGTCTCCGCCGTACGCCCGGGCTCGGTGCTCGTCAGCGCGGTGGTCACGGCCAGCAGAACCGCGGCGACGGCTGCCTCGGCCAGTACGGTGCGGCGCAGCCCGGACCGCTCCGGGTCCGTGTCGCGGACGCGTTTGAGGCGCGCGGTCGCCCGCGCCGTCCGCTGGCGGGCCAACTGGGCGGCGCGCCGGGGGTCGGGGGGCACGGTGACCGGCTCCTCGACCCGCTCCTCCGCGTCCTCCCGCTCCTCCTGCTGCTCTTCCTGCTGCTCCTCCGGTGTCTCGCGGGCCGGCCCCGTCTCCGCCTCGGGGGTCGGGGCCGCCGAGAGCCGCGCCGTCCAGCGGCGCGAGAACCAGCCGAATCCGACCAGCACCGCCACGAGAGCGAGCTTGACCAGCAGCAGCCGCCCGTAGGACGTCGACGTCAGGGCGTTCCAGGAGCCGACCTGCCGCCATGACTGGTACAGCCCGGTCGCCGCGAGGAGGATCACGCTGCCGAACGCCAGCCGGGAGAAGCGGCGGACCGCCGTCCGCTCCACCGCGGGCCCCCGGTACAGCGCGACCAGCAGCGCGGCCAGCCCGCCCAGCCAGGCCGCCACGGCCAGCAGATGGAGGACGTCCACCGGCATCGCCACTCCCGGCTGGAGCCCGGTCGAGGCGTGCTCGGCGAGTGCCCAGGTCGCGGCGAGCCCCGCCCCGACGACCGCTCCGCCGACTCCCAGTCCGAAGGCGAGGTCCTTGCGTTCCTTGGTCTCCTCGCGCCGCGCGTACGCCCCGAAGAGAACGGCGACGAAGACCGCGGCGGCCGCGAGGAGCAGCAGCCGGGAGACCAGTGCCGCGCCCGTCTTGGTCTCCAGCACCGCCCGCAGACCGCCCAGGTCGAAGGCGTCGCCGAGCTTTCCCGAACCGGTGTACGGGCTGCGGAGCAGCAGCAGCACGAGGGTGGAGGCGGTGAGCGCGACCCATCCCCGGACGACCAGCTGCTGCAACGGCCGTACGGCGGCCCCGGCCGGCCAGCAGGTCAGCAGGAACGCGCCGCCGCCCACGAGCAGGACGAAGCCGGCGTAGGCGGCGTACCGGGCGGCCCCGTAGAGCGCGCCGACCAGGCCCCCGCCCGCCTCCTGCACGGGAGGTGCGGCCGAGGTCTTCGACGGCGCGCCGATGGAGAAGGTGAACGCGCCGGACACCGGGTGGCTGTCGGCGGAGACCGCCTGCCACGCGACGGTGTATGTGCCGTCGCGCAGCCCGGAGCGCAGCCCGACACCGTACTGGACGACATTTCCGCTGCTCAGATCGCGCAGCTTGCGGGTGTCGACCCGGTTGCCGCGCGGGTCCAGCACCCGGATCGAATCGTCGGAGAGGGCGACACCCTCGGAGAAGGTGAGGGCGATATCCTTCGGCGCGCTGCCGACCACCGCCCCCTGCTTCGGATCGCTCCCGGTCAGCGCGGCGTGCGCCGAGGCGGGTGAGGCTCCGGCGAGCAGCGAGCCGAGAGCCGTGGCCATGAGCAGCAGCAGCGTCACGGCCGCGGCGCGCACGGGGCGATGTCCCAGGGAGGGGGCGGCGGATGGCATGGCGTCAGTCCCTCACTTCCGCGGGTCGTAGTTGGTCGCCACGACCGGGACGTCCAACGTGATCGGCTCCGACGAGGCGAAGTGGAGCACCACGGACACCTTCTCTCCCTCGGCGGGCTTGTGCGCGAGGTTCATGAACATCAGATGGCTGCCGCCACGCTTCAGTTCGAGTTCTCCGCCCGCCGGGACCTCGAGGGACCGCACGGGGCGCATCGTGTTACCGACGGTCCGGTGCATCGTCACCTCGCCCGCGAGGTCGCTGGTGACCGACGTCAGCTTGTCCGCGGTGCCGCCGGAGTTCTTCACGACCAGATAGCCGCTCGCCATGTCGGCCATCACCGGCTTCGGTACGTACGCGCCCTCGGCCTCGAGCTCGGCGCCGGAGCCGGAGGAGCACCCGGCGAGGGCGAGTCCGGCCGTGAGCGCCACGGCCGTGGCGCTCACGTGGCGCCGCCGGGTCACGGATTCCTCCCCTTGATGATCTTGGGCAGGTCCTTGGCGTACTCGCCGGCGGTGGTGTCCTCGCCGTAGAGCGCGTGGGCCTTGCCGTCCTTCGGGGAGTAGGCGAGGACCTGGGCGCTGTGCGAGGAGACCCAGGTGCCGTGCTCCTTCTTCGGCTTGTCGAGGTAGATGCCGAGCGTGCGGGCGCCGGCCTGGATGGTGTCGAAGTCCCCGGTGAGACCGATGAAGGACTTGTCGTTCTGGCTCAGCCAGGCGCCGAGCCGCTCGGGCGTGTCCTGCTGCGGGTCGGAGGTCACGAAGACGACCCGCAGCTGCTTCTGCTCCGCCGGGGACAGCTGCCGTACGGCGATGGCGATATTGCTCATCGTCAGGGGGCAGGCGTCCGGGCAGTGGGTGTAGCCGAAGTAGAGCAGGGTCGGACGGCCCTTGGTCTCCTCGATGAGGTCGAACTTCTTGCCGTGGGTGTCCGTGAGGACCAGGTCCGGCTTGTCGAACGGTTTGTCGAGGACGGTCGCTGCCTTGGTCGGACCCGCGGAGACCTCGGCGACGGACTGACTGTCCTCGCCGCCTCCGCAGGCGGACAGGGTGAGTGCTGCTGCCGCAGTGAGCGCGGTAGCGAGCACGGTGGTCGTACGCATAGAGAAATGCCCCGGTTTGATGGGTGGTGGTGGGAGTGGGAGCCGGTCAGGCGGAGCGGCGGCGTCCGGCGAGGATGCCGAAGGCGACCCCGGCGAAGCCGACGACGATGCCCACGATTCCGAGCGCGCGGGCCGTGGTGTCGCTGCTGTCGGAGGACGCGTTCTCGGCCGTGCCGGACTCGCCGGACTCCTCCGTGCCCTCGGAGTCGTGACCGTGGCCGGCCTTCGCGTCCTCCGAGGAGCCGTGCGAGTGGCCGCCGGCACCCTTCGCCGGCTCGGTCAGCCGGAGGACCGGCGCGGGGTTCTCCGGCTCCTCGCCACCTTCCTTCGGCGCCTCGATCCAACGGACGGTCTCATCGTTGTCGTATGTCTGGATGGCCTTGAGCACCAGCTGGTCGGTGTCCTCCGGCAGCTGCCCGACGGACAGCGGGAACTGCTGGAACTGGCCCGGCCCCACCTTGCCGCCGGTCCAGGTCACCTTGGTGACGGCCTCGGTGATCTTCTCGCCGTGCATCTCGATCGGCTTGTCCAGCTTGGACTTGGTGACCTTGACGTCCCAGCCCGGTACCGGCTGCGGCATCACCGAGGCCAAGGGGTGGTCGGTGGGGAGGTTGAGCTCCACCTTCACGGTCGAGGCGTTGTCGCGCTCGTTCGGGACCTTCACGGCGAGGGTGCTGAAGCCGCCCTTCTCGGCCTCGCCGGGTTCCACGGTGACGTGGGCGAAGGCCGGGCCGGCGAGCAGCAGAACGGCACCGGCGGCGACGCCGCCGACGAGGGGGAGACGAGAGATGTTCATCGCTACGGTTGCTCCAGGGGGAAAGACGGGTCGGATGGCACGCATACGGCAACGGCGCGACAACCTCCCGACGGACGAACCGGAGCTACCGGTTCCCGGTGGAAGTGCCGCGTCTGGACGGCGCGTTGCACAAGTGGCGCACTCGGCCCGGAGGGCGGGGTCCGCCGAGGTCGTCCTCGTACGGGGTCACCACGCCGAAGGCCGGGGAGTACCGGGACGAGCCCGGCAACTCCGCGTGGGGGCCTCACCAGCGGTGGGGGAGCGTGCCAGGCCTCGCGGGGCCTGAGGGCACTCCCCAGCCGTCGGCCGGGGGTACCCCACCCGGACGCAGTCACGGGAGGGACTTGTGAAACACACCTAGGCCGCGAGGGCGAACGGGGGAGGCCCACGGCGGCTGACGGAGTGCTGCAAGGCAGGCGACGGTGGCCCCGCCGTCCCCGGTGCATGGGCGAAAGGGGCCCGCGGCGGCCCAGTGAGCGCACCTGGGAATCCCGAGCGCAGCGCGTGCACGAGCGCGAGGGCGGCGCGCAGAGACCGTACGAGCGCCCCCTCGGCGAAGCCTTCCGCGACGCCACGCGCCGACAGCCGTACGAGGCGGAACAGCGCGACTTCCCCGCGCCGCAGCAGCAGCCCCAGCACGACGGCGGCGAGCAGGTGCCCGAGCAGCATCGGCAGGGTGGGGAACAGGGCCTCGGCCGGAGAAGGGGACGGCGCGGCCGCGGCCGCGTGCAGGGCGCCGGAACCCGGCCCATGACCGCCGGTGCCGCCAGTGCCGTGCAACGCCTGGGGGGCGATGCCGGAGGAGCTGATGATCCGCCGGGCCTCGGCCACCGACAGCCGTCCGGGTGCGTCCCCGCACACCAGGTCCTCGGCGAGGGCGGTCAGCCGGGACTCCGACGACCGCTCCGGGGAGAAGGCGGCCGCTGTGTGCTGGCCCAGCCAGAAGAGCGCGTGCAGCGCCAGCTGGCCCACCGCCAGGGCGGCGGAGATCGCCGGCAGTGATCGCTCCCGGCCGGCCGGGAGCGCGGCTACGGCGAACACCGCGAGAAAGCCCAGGCCCAGCGTCCAGTACGGGACCCGCGCGCAGGAGGTCAGCACATGCCCGGCCGCCGACAGCACAACGCAGACCGCGGCGAACACCGCGGCCCTGAGCAGTCGCAGATCGGCGCCGGCGCGCGCGACGGGGGCAGACATGGCCGCGCCATCATCCCACCGCGCCCACCCGCTTCCCACGGCAGGGGTGGGGGGCGTGAGGGAGCGCACGGTTCTCCGCCATACACCGACGTCATGACCCCGCGCATCCGCTGAATGAGCGTAGTCACGTTCTTCGCACGCTTACGGACCGGTACGGGCGGCAATACGTATCGGTATGTCGAGCCGCAGCCAGGAGGCTGGAGCATGAGCATCTGGTGGTCCCTCCACTTGCGGCGCGAGGCTGCGAGCGTTCCGCTCGCCCGCCGGCTCCTGCTCGGCACGATGGAGACAGCGGGGGTCGATCCGGATATTTCCTACGACCTGTCGATCGCGCTCACCGAGGCGTGTGCCAACGCGGTCGAACACGGCGGGGGTCCGTCGTCGGACGGCTCACCGGGCATCTACCGGGTGACCGCCTATCTGGACGGGGAGAAGTGCCGTATCGAGGTCACCGACTCGGGGCCCGGTTTCCCCCAGGCGCGCACCGTGCGCCGCAGATCCCCCCGGCCGCCCGCCCTCGCCCCGGCCATGCCGGACGCCCAGGCCGAACACGGCCGGGGCCTGTATCTCATCGAGGCGCTCGCCGACCACGTCCATGTGCGGAACAGGCCGGGCCAGGGAGCGGTCGTGAGTTTCGACAAGATCCTCAAATGGCGTGAGGACGCGCTCGTGAAGGCCTCCTGACAGAAGCCTCCACCTCTCCGGGAACGTCCGCTCCCGGAGAGGGCGTGAAGCAGCGGAACGGCCGGACCCACCGGGGGCCCGGCCGTTCCTCCGGCGACGAGGTGACGTCAGCCCTTGAGACGCGCCATCCAGGACTCGACCTCGTCCGCGGCGCGCGGCAGCGCGGCCGAGAGGTTGCGGTTGCCGTCCTCGGTCACCAGGATGTCGTCCTCGATCCGTACACCGATGCCGCGGTACTCCTCCGGCACGGTCAGGTCGTCGGTCTGGAAGTACAGCCCGGGCTCGACCGTCAGGCACATGCCCGGCTCCAGCGTGCCCTCCACATAGGCCTCCCGGCGGGCCACCGCGCAGTCGTGCACGTCCAGCCCGAGCATGTGGCCGGTCCCGTGCAGGGTCCAGCGGCGCTGCAGACCCAGCTCCAGCACCCGCTCCACCGGGCCCTCGACCAGGCCCCACTCGACGAGCCTCGTGGCCAGCACACGCTGTGCGGCGTCATGGAAGTCGCGGTACTTGGCGCCCGGCCGGACCGCGGCGATCCCGGCTTCCTGCGCCTCGTATACCGCGTCGTAGATCCGGCGCTGGAGCTCGCTGAACCGGCCGTTGACCGGCAGGGTCCGGGTGACGTCCGCCGTGTAGAGGGTGTGGGTCTCCACACCGGCATCGAGGAGCAGCAACTCGCCCGCGCGGACCGGGCCGTCGTTGCGGACCCAGTGCAGCGTGGTGGCGTGGGGGCCCGCGGCGCAGATCGAGCCGTAGCCGATGTCGTTGCCCTCCACCCGGGCGCGCAGGAAGAACGTTCCCTCGATGTAGCGCTCGGAGGTGGCCTCGGCCTTGTCGAGGACCTTCACGACGTCCTCGAAGCCGCGGACGGTGGAGTCGACGGCGGCCTGCAGCTGGCCGATCTCGAACTCGTCCTTGACCAGGCGCAGCTCGCTGAGGAAGACCCGCAGCTCCTCGTCGCGGTCGGCGTCGAGCTCCTCGGCCAGGGCCTCCTCGAGCTCCGCGTCATGGCCCCGCACGATACGGACCGGGCCGTCCAGCGCCGTGAGCTCCTCGACGGCCTTGCGGACGTCCCTGCAGGCCACACCCAGCAGCTGCTCGCTCTCGGCGAGGCTGTACCGGCGCCCCACCCACAGCTCCCCCTGGCCGTCGAGCCAGAACTCGCCGTTCTCGCGGTCGGAGCGCGGCAGCAGATAGAGCGTGGTGTCGTGGCCGCCGTCCACCGGTTCCAGAACGAGGATCCCGTCCTGGGTGCGGTCACCGGTCAGATGCGCGTACTCGGTGGAGACACGGAAGCTGTACTCGGTGTCGTTCGACCGGGTCTTGAGACGGCCGGCCGGGATCACCAGGCGCTCGCCGGGGAAGCGGGCGGAGAGGGCGGCGCGCCGGCGGGCGGTGTGCGGAGCCTGCTCGACCGGCTGCAGGTCACGCAGCTCGGTGTCGGCCCATCCGCTCCGCATGTTCTCGGCGAGCTCGTCGGAGACGCCTGGGTACAGGCCGTTCTTCCGCTGCTTGATGGGCTCGTCGCCTTCGGGGTTCTCGGGCGCGGGCTGCTCGGTCACGGATTCCTCCTCGGCTGGGTCCGTCGTCCCCTGGCCTGCGACACGGGGGACCCCAACCATCGTATGGGCGGAAGCACGGACCCCGGCGTGGTGCCGAAGCGGCCTCGCTGAAGTCCGGTGCGGTCCGGTCGCGCCCCGAAGGGGCGCGGGGGAACTGCGCGACCAGCCACGACGCAGCCGCAGACGCATGACGGCACCTCGCGGCACTTCCCGCGGAGCGCTTCAGTCGAACCGAACGGCGAGCAGGACGACGTCCTCCGGGCCGTCCGCCGTGGCCCTGCCGTCCGGAAGGACCGTGTGCAGGACGTGGTCGGCGACGGCCTCCGGGTCGTCCCGTACGGATCGGGGCACGCTCGCCGCGGCCGCGTGCAGCCGTGCGAAGGCCCGGTCCATCGGCTCGCCCGTGCGGTGCAGCAGCCCGTCGCTGTACAGCAGCAGGGTCTCGCCGGGCTCGACCTCGAACTCGACACTGGGCGCCTCCCAGCAGGACAGCATTCCCAGGGGCGCGGACAGCGAGGTCTCCACGAATTCGGTACGGCGGTCGCCGACGATCAGTGGCGGGCAGTGGCCGGCTCCGGCCATCAGCAGGGTGCGGCCCTCACAGTAGGCGAAGAGGGCGGTCGCGGAGCGGGCGGGCTCGGTCAGCCGCAGCAGCAGTTCCAGGTCGGAGAGGACGGCGACCGGATCCTCCCCCTCCATCACCGCGTACGCCCGCAGGGAGGCACGCAGCCGCCCCATGGCGGCGACGGCGCTCGGACCGGAGCCGGTGACCCCGCCGACGGCGAGGCCGAGCGCTCCCTCCGGGAGCGGCAGGGCGTCGTACCAGTCGCCGCCGCCCCCCGGACCGGTGCGGTGCCGTACGGCGAGGCGGACCCCGGTCAGCCGGGGCAGCCGGCTGGGCAGCAGTTCCTCACGGATGGTCTCGACGGTGGAGCGGGCGCGGGTCAGGTCGAGATGGCGGGCGAGGTGTTCAGCGGCGTAGCGGGTGTACAGGCCCACCAGGTGGCGCTGCCGCTCGACGGGCTCGGTCGGCTCGTCGTAGAGCCAGACCGCCGCGCCGAGCCGGCCGTCGGCGTCGGTGGCGAGGGGGACGGCGTAGCTGGCGGCGTAGCCGAGCCGGGCGGCCACCTCACGGTGGCGGGGGTCGAGGTCGGGCTCGTTGCGAAGATCGGGGTGGGCGACCTCGAGGCGGTCGGGGCTCCCGGCGTCCTCCTGGGGGAGGCCGTCGAGGATCCGCCCGTAGGAGGCGGCGCTCCGCGGGATGGTCTCGATGGTGCCGATGTCGGCCTGGCCGAGGCCGAGTCCGACGGTGGTGTCCGGTCCGCGGCCGTCCGCGGGCTCGAGGACGATCATGCCGCGCCGGGCGCCGACGAGGGCGGCTCCCGCGTGCACCAGCTCGTGCAGCGCGTTGTCGAGGGAGTCGGTGCGGGCGAGCCGCTCGGTGAGCTCGTGCAGCGTGGTGAGATCGGAGATCCAGCCTGCGAGACGGTCCTGTACGACGGCGAGTTGATCGACGGGGCGGACGTCCTGGGCAGGGGGCACGGGGGGCCCGCCCTCGGTCCCGGCGGGGGTCTTCGAGGGCTTCGCGGCGGAATTATGCGCCGGTGCGGGGACGGCTGGATCGATTCCAGCCACTTTCGGTACGTGGGGTGCGCTCATGACTGGCGACTTTCGCCTCTGATCGGCGGCATATTCGGCCACAGGCCGGAATCACCCGGAGTTTGTGTCCTATTTGCACTGAAGTATGGCGCTTTGTCGAGTGGTGTTGCGGGACCGGTCCGACGGTGCATTTTTCGCAATAGCATCGCAAACCCCCATGTCATGCTGCGCCGCTACCAATGCCTCCACATCTACACGCAGCCGTGGGGTGTGTCCAGCATTGTGCAGACGGGGTTGTTGGTGTCTATGGTGGTTGCAAGTTGGCTGAAAAATGCCCGTCGGTCGCCAATTTGCGGTCGACTGAGGGCACTCGACAACGCGTCATATCCACCGAGGTGGGTACGTACTCGGAGAAGGGCAGGGGCAGTTGGGGGCGCCCCGGAACCCCACGGCGCCCTCGAGCGTCCTATCCGGCGATGGCCGGGCCCGCCCCGAGTGGCGAGGACCGCAAGGGACGGCAAGCGCCATGCGAGCGCCACCCCTCGCCATGTTCCACGCTCGGCTCGCGACGTGATGCGCTGCCTTGAACGTGCAGTGACGAATGATCCACGTGGTGTGAACGGACTGAACGGACTCGTGCAGCGTCACGTACTGCCATGCAGTTCGATCGGTAGACCTGGTAGATCCTAGATCCGGTAGCGGTACGCACACCGGCACAGCGTGCGATGGACGCGATTGGATACAGCCCTCGGCGTTAACGGAAAGGAACGAGCGCTCATGCGCGAGATCCTCGGAAGGCGACGCAGGCTCCTGCTCGGGCGTAGGCGCAGCGGGAAGTCGGCCATGCTCGGTGCGGCGCTGACCTGCGCCACCGAGTGGCAGTGGCCCGTACTCCCCGGCGTGGGGTTCCGGCCCGGCGGGCGGGGGGCGAGCCGCTGCGGCTGTCCGCACCCCGACTGCGTGGTGCCCGGCGCCCACCCCTTCGACCCCGGACTGCTCGCGGCGACCACGGACGCACGGATGGTGCGCTGGTGGTGGAAGAACCGTCCCGGCGCCCCCATCGTGCTGGCCACCGGCGGCCGCGCACCCTGCGCGGTCAGCCTGCCGGCGGTCGCTGGGGCGCGGGCCCTCACCGAGCTCGACCGCATGGGGATCCGGCTCGGACCGGTCGTGGCGACCCCCACCCGCTGGTCGATCCTGGTGGCGCCGTACTCGCTCGAGGTGCTGGGGGAGCTGCTCCACAGCCAGGAGTGGGTGCCCAGCTCCCTGCGGTTCCACGGCGACGGGGGATACCTGGTGCTCCCCCCCTCGGAAACCGGCGCGGGCCAGGTGCGCTGGGAGCGGGCGCCGTTGCCGGGTTCCGCCGCGCCGTGGCTGCCCGATGTCGAGGCGGTCGTCCACGCGCTGATCGAGGCGAGCGCGAGCACGCCCGGCGGCGGAAGCCGCCTCGCGTACTGATACCTGGCCGAATCCCTACCATCACGGCCCGCGTTCACTCATACGGGTGTGAGACGGCGGCGATATCGGGGAACGGCCTCGTGGCCGTCCGATGAGCCCTTTCCCTACCGATATGTTCGGCCTACCGTCAGGCATTCTCAGCGAGTTGCAGGTAGGTCCTCTTGGAACGGGTGCCGAATCCGCGTGGGTCGGGCCTTCGCTTGTTCGCTCTCGCGAGCGCGGTGGTCCTCGCCGTCGCGCTGCCGCAGGCCGTCGCGACAGCGGGCCCGGAGGGGCCGAAGGGCCGCGCCGAGTCCGTCGGCGGTGACAGCGGGGCAGCCGCCGGGTCACCGCTCCACACCTCCGCACGGGCGACCGGCCACCGCCCGTCCGGCGGCGAAGGGATCCTGCGAGGACCCGGTCTCCCCAGCAGCCCCGACAGGCGGCGCGGGACCGCCGAGTGCGGTCCCGAACTCGTCTCCCCCGAAGGGGTCGAGGCGCAGACCTGTCTCATGAGCCAGGGCCCCGCCCTGTGGGGCCGCACCTACTACCGCAACGCGACGGGCCGGACCCTGCGCACCGTACTGGCCCTCATGCGACCGGACGGCCGGACCGTGCAGGTGCGTTGCACTGCGGAAGCCTCGAACGATCGGGGGGTCTGTGAGACCCCGCGCGAGCCGGTGGGAGCGCCTGCCGCGGAGGGACGGCCGTACGGGGCCGTGGCGGAGATCGTCTCGGTGGACCAGGGCCGGATGCTGTTGCGCTCGGGAAGCAACTCCCCGCCGTCAGCGGCCAGTTAGGGCCCCGCGCCTCGCACCGGCCGGGGCCGGGCATGGAAACGCCCGGTCGCTGGCGACGGGGGATGCACCAGCGACCGGGCTCCTAGAACGGTAACAAGAGATCTGCCGTTCGCAAATTCGATCGTGGAAATTCGGACGAGGATTTACTGCTCAGTAGGGGGAGTTGTGGCCAGAGTCACATCATGGGCCTCGTCCGCGCGACTCAGCTGAGGGTCACCTGCCGGTTGGTGAGCCCGCCGCGTGCGCGGCGCTCGTCGGCGGTCAGCGGTGCGTCGGAGGCGAGCGCCTCGGCGAGCCGCTCCCCGAAGGCCTCGGCCGGCTTCTCCACGTCCTCCGCACGGACCGTGCTCGGCAGGTCCCACACCGGCACCGTGAGCCCGTGCGCCCGGAACGAGCCGACGAGCCGCGTGCCTTCGCCCAGCGAGGACGCACCCGACGCATGCAGCCGCGCCAGGGCGTCGAGCAGCTTCTCCTCCGGATGCGGCATCACCCAGCGCAGATGGTTCTTCTCCGGGGTCTCGCACCAGTACGCGGCCTCGACACCGGAGAGCCGGACGGTCGGGATCGCGGCCTCGTTCGCCCGCTCGAGGGAGGCGGCGACCTCCGGCGTGGACTGCTCGGCGTTCTCCAGCCAGAACTCGAAGCCGTCGTGCACGACCGGCGTGAACGGCCCCGCCGGGTCGAGGAGGTCCTGGAGGCGCGCACCGGCGGCCGGGACGCGCTGAGCGGCTACGGGGGTGCCGGGCGCGGACTCCAGCGCCCGCGTCAGCACATCGGCGAGATCACGGCTGATGTCACCGGACGCCGTGTCGTTCTGCAGACCGAGCAGGACGGCTCCGCTGTCACGCCGCAGCGCGGGCCAGGCCATGGGCAGTACGGTCGCCAGGGTGACCGACGGGACGCCCTCGGGCAGCCCGTCCTTCAGGTGGAGCTCCACGGTCGCCGCGGGCACGAGCTCGCGCAGGGCGACCCAGTCGCACTCCCCCGGCAGCCCCTCGAAGGGCCGCTGCACGAGCGCGGTCACGGCCTGTGCGGCGGCCCGCCCGTGACACGCCTTGTAGCGACGGCCCGAACCACAGGGGCAGGGCTCGCGGGCGCCGACGACCGGAATCTCTCCTGCGGAGACCTGTGCGGCCGACGTCTTCCCGGTCTTTGTCTGGGGGCGCTTCTTGGCCATGGCGTGCGTGTCTCCCGGGTGCGGCGGTGGGTCCTGGCCGCCGAGCCTAGCCCTTCGCAGGGCCGGGACGGGCCGCTCGCCACCACAGCCGCCGAAGCGTCGTAGCCCCCGCCCGTCCGTACGCCCTTCGGGGCGCGCCGCTTCGGCACGGCCCGGGTGGGATCGGCTATGCGAGGTCCTCGAGGAGGTCGGCGACATCCAACGCCGGGACCGCCACGCGCGCAGAGACATCATCACGCCGAGGCGCCGCCCTGAGGACTGCCCACACCGTGACTTCGCCGGCCCTGTCGTCCCGTACACCCCAGTCCTGGGCCACGGACCTGATGATGTTGAGCCCCCGGCCGCCGCGGGCCGTCACCGAGGGAGTGGCCGGAAGGGGCCGGGTCGGGCCGCCCCCGTCCGTCACCTCGACGGTCAGCCGTCCGCAGGTGTCCACCCGCCAGGCGGCGCGCACTTCGTCGGGCCCGTCCCCGTTGGCCTGCGCGTGCAGGGGCCGACCGTGCCGACAGGCATTGCTGAGGAGTTCGGAGAGAACCAATACCGCGTCATCGACCACGGAGTCCGGAACCCCGCTCATCCGCAGTCCCTCGCGCATCCTGCGCCGCGCCGCACCCACGCCCGCTGGACCATGGGGCACGGCCATGATCGACGACGTCGGCACCTCCTGTGCCACCACCAACGCCACCCCCGAGACCTCCTTTGCCCCATGCCAGGGGATGAATGCCCCAATGGACTGGACCGGAAACCGGCCACGTACCGTCCCGTGGCGCACTCGTAACGATCGAATACGTATCGAACGCGCCGGTGCACTCCCTGTGAGGAGGGGAGCGCTGAGGGTCACAGGCGCCCGAGTTGCGACAGCACCTGCCTCGGGCGGTTGGTGATCACGGCGTCCACGCCGAGACCGGCACAGAGCTCCACATCGCCCGGGGAGTCCACGGTCCAGACATGGACCCGGTTGCCGGCCCGGTGGGCCCGGAGGACGTAGTCGGGGTGGTTCCGCAGAATACGGATGCTCGGCCCGGCGATACGGGTGCCGGGCGGCAGCCGCCCGTCGCGGTACCGGGGAGAGAGGAACTGGAGGAGATAGACGGTCGGGACGTCCGGTGCCCGGAAGTGCACGCGCTGGAGGGAACGCGCCGAGAAGCTCATGACCCGGACGGCGGAGGCGGCGCCCGGGCGTGGCGTGTCGAGGCCGAACCGGCGCAGGAGTTCCACCAGCCTCTCCTCGACCTGGCCCGCCCAGCGGGTGGGGTGCTTGGTCTCGATGGCGAGCTCGACACGGCGCCCGGCGTCGGCGACGAGCTCGAGAAGCCGTTCGAGGGTGAGGACGGAGGTGCGCTCCCAGTCGTGGGATTCGTCCCACTCCGGGGACTCGTCCCGGTCCTTCCAGGAGCCGAAGTCGAGGGCGGTGAGATCGGAGAGCTCCAGGGCGGACACCGCGCCCCGGCCGTTCGAGGTGCGGTTGATCCGCCGGTCGTGGACACAGACGAGATGCCCGTCCGCGGTGAGCCGTACGTCGCACTCGAGGGCGTCGGCCCCGTCCTCGATGGCCTTCCGGTACGCGGCCAGGGTGTGCTCCGGCGCATCCTGGGAAGCTCCGCGGTGCGCGACGACGGAGATCGTGTTCGGCCCCGGACGGATGTCGTGGGCCGGGTGCACATAGGTCACCGCGTTATGGTGCCACCGCCCGGCGGGGCACCGCTCGTACGGTCGCGGTCCCCGAGCCAGCGGATGCGTCCGTTTCGCCCGGGATAAAGGATGGCGGTCCGTGCTGCTGTCGCTGCTTACGGTGCTCTGACGCCGGGTGGGAAATGCTGTCGCCGGAGACTGGCATACGTGGGCCGTGACCCGAAGACTGTTGATGACTGTCGTGCATCTGAGGAGAAAGCTGTGAGCACCGAGAACGAGGGCGCTGCCGTTCCGCCTGTGGCGGGGCGGCCGTCGGCGCCCGAGACGCCGGGCACCTCGCCCGCGTCCGCGACCGGCGCACCGGCCACAGACTCCGCGCTGCCCGCGGAGCCGGCGCCGCCCGTACCGACTGCTCCGCCGGCCGCTCCCGGTACCGATCGGACGGCGCAGTTCCCGGTGGTCGGCGCCCCGTCCGCGACCACGGCATACGGCCAGTCCGTCCCTCCAACGGCCGAATACCCCGCCGTGGCCTCGACCGGTGGTCCCGCGGGCGGGCAGCCTCACGGCCCGGCGCAGCCGCCGTCCGCCCCGCCGCCGCAGGGGCACGGTGCCCCCGGTGTCCCGGGAGCCGCCGGAGGCGCCGGGTGGCCGCCCCCGCCACCGCCCGGTGGCGGCTGGGGCAGCGGTCCCGCGCCGACGCCCCCCGGCGGGCCGCGCAGGCGGACCGGAGGACTCGTTGCGGCCGTGCTCGCCGCCGCGCTGGTCGCGGGCGGCATCGGCGGCGGCATCGGATACGTGGCGGCGGACCGGGACGACAGCACCGGCTCGACCACGGTCTCCGCCTCCGGCGACCCCCAGGCACTCAACCGCTCGCCCACATCCGTCTCCGGAATAGCGCAGCGGGCTCTGCCGAGCGTCGTCACCATCGAGGCGCAGGGCAGCCAGGGCGACGGCGGCACGGGCACCGGCTTCGTCTACGACAAGCAGGGCCACATCCTCACGAACAACCATGTCGTGGCCTCGGCCGCCGAGGGCGGCAAGCTGACCGCGACCTTCTCCAACGGCAAGAAGTACGCCGCGCAGGTGGTCGGCCGGGCCAAGGGTTACGACGTGGCCGTGATCAAGCTCAAGGACGCCTCGGACGCGAAGCTCAATCCGCTGCCGCTCGGTGACTCGGACAAGAAGGTGGCCGTCGGCGACGCCACGATCGCGATCGGCGCGCCCTTCGGCCTCGCCGGCACGGTCACCACGGGCATCATCAGCGCCAAGAACCGCCCGGTCGCCTCCAGCGACGGGGGCAGCAGCAACGCCTCGTACATGAGCGCGCTCCAGACCGACGCCTCGATCAACCCGGGCAACTCCGGCGGGCCGCTGCTGAACGCGGAGGGCGCCGTCATCGGCATCAACTCCGCCATCCAGTCCGCCGGCAGCGGAGGCGGCTTCGGCGGCGAGACGCAGCAGTCAGGGAGCATCGGCCTCGGCTTCGCGATCCCGATCAACCAGGCGAAGCGGGTGGCCGAGACGCTGATCCGCACCGGGCAGCCGGTCTACCCGAGGATCGGCGTCCAGGTGGACATGCGGGAGCAGAGCGGCGACGGCGCGCAGATCTCCCAGAAGGGCAGCGCCGGCTCCGAACCGGTCACGCCGGGCGGACCGGCCGACAAAGCTGGTCTCAAGCCGGGCGATGTGATCACCAAGCTCGACCAGACGATGATCGACAGCGGCCCGACGCTGATCAGCACGATCTGGACGCACAAGCCGGGCGACCAGGTCACCCTCACCTACCAGCGCGACGGCAAGGAGCACACGGCGTCGGTCACCCTCAGCGCGCAGAAGGGGGACAGCTGACCTTCCCCCATGCACCGGGCTCCGGACCGGAGGGGCAGGTCTGCGCGTCACCGCTGGTCGGCGGCGCGACGGGGAGGGCTGACCGAGCGGCGTGAGGAAACGGCTTTGAAGCCGAAGTCGCCCAGAACGACCTCGAAGCTTCGAGTGGGGGAAGCTCCCCAGCACGCACAAAACGCAGGTGAGGCGGGGTGCCGGACGGTTCCGGCACCCCGCCTCACTGTTCCCTTGGGATGTCGGCGGGGGGACCGCTCAGGTCGTTTCCGGAGCTCACGGGCCAGGAACGGACCACGGGCCCCGACGGAGGGCCCCGCCCGGTAGGCTGTAGCCGCCTCCGCCGCAGGTGGGTGGGGCACGGGAGGGTTGCCCGAGCGGCCTAAGGGAACGGTCTTGAAAACCGTCGTGGCAGCGATGTCACCGTGGGTTCAAATCCCACACCCTCCGCAGGTGAGCGTCCCCTGACCAGCAGAATCGGTCAGGGGACGTTCTCGTGTCGGCCATCCGGGCGGCCACCGATGAGTTTCCGGCGCGGGCTCGGTCGATACGGGTAACAGACCCCCGTGCGAGGAGGTAACCGATGGCCACCGACGGATTCACCACGTGCCTGTGGTTCGACGGGCAAGCCGAGGAGGCGGCGAACCACTATGTCTCGATCTTCAAGAACTCCAAGCTCGGAAGGGTGGGCCGCTACAACGACGCCGGGCCCGGCCCCACAGGGTCAGTCATGGTCGTCGAGTTCGAGGCCAACGGCCAGAAGTTCGTCGCACTGAACGGCGGGCCGGAGTTCACATTCAACGAGGCCATTTCGTTCCAGATCTACTGCGATGGCCAGGATGAGGTGGACTACTACTGGAACAAGCTCACCGAGGGGGGCGAGGGCGTCGCCTGCGGCTGGCTGAAGGACAAGTACGGCGTGTCCTGGCAGGTCATCCCCGCCGGGCTGATCGAGATGATCAGCGACCCGGATCCGGAGAAGGCCAACCGGACCACCGAGGCGATGCTCTCGATGACGAAGTTCGACGTCGACGCACTCCAGCGGGCGTACGCCGGGGAATAGGGGACCGCGAGCTCCCTGGCCTGCGGCGTCGTAGGGCCGCCTCCCCTGGGCGGACCGGGGCGTCATCGTGCCCGGGGAGGCGCTCGAAGGAGGCGGAGCATCATCGTGCGGATGCGGAGCGTCACCCCCCCCTGGGAGGCGGAGCGTCACCGCGCCCCGGGGGGCCGAGTGTCGTGCGTGCCCGGGGGCGGTTGGAGCCACCTCACCGTTCGAGGGCCGGCGCCGTGTGGCGGGCCGCGGAGGTGATGGTGGCGCGGGCCTCGCGTTCCGTGAGGCCCGTACGGACCGCCGCCTCGATGAGCGCCGGGGTGAGTTCCGGGCCGTGCCCGGTCTCGTACGCCCGGCAGGCCGCCCAGAACAGCCGGTCGTTCCGTCGGCCCTGCCGTGACTCCCGTACGAACTGGATCAGCCCTGCCGCGTGATGGGCCCCCCGCGTATTCGTGCCCGCGCGCGGCGAGGTCAGGGGAGTGCGCGGGTCTGTGAGCAGTCGCAGCAGGGCCGGTGGGGCGGCCGCCGGTGCGGTGGGGCCGGGGGCGAGGCGGTACACGCCGCGGGTGCTGTACGAGCCGGGGCCGACGAGGTAGCCCCCGCTGCCGCGGATGTCGATGCCGGGCGCCAGGCGGCCGGCCGAGTTCGCTACCGGCCTGCCGGGCGGGCCGGTCAGCCACAGATGGCGCCCGCCGCTGGGGGTGAGGACCGTGACCGTGGGCGGGATGGTGAAACCGTGCTCCCCGGCCAGCCGCCGGAGCGTGGCGAGACTGTCCGTGCCGTCCTTGACATCCAGGTCGACCCCGACGAGATGGAGCGAGGCACGGCCGCAGGCGATGCCGTAGCCGGTGGCCCAGGGGGCGGCGGCGAAGAGCGCCAGGATGACCGCGGGGTCGGTGGTCGCGTCATGGACGCCGTGCCCTCCGCGGCCGCATTCTCCCCGGCACCGTACGGGCGCGGGGTCCGCGTGGTGCGGGGAGCGGACGGCCGGCAGCTTGTTGCTGGTCAGCGGGATGACGGGCAGACCGAGAGCAGCTGCGGCCAGCGCATGGCGGCGGGCCGCGGCCGCAGGTTCTCCTGCCATGAGCTGGGGTGTGCCGGTGAAGGCCATAGGGGCATTTTCGTCCTTATGTTCGAAATCGGAAAGGCCGTCCCCCGATGAATCCGGACGCGGGCTGAGGTTGGCCGAATCGCGCCCGCTTCGGCGCCGGGCGGGGCAGAGTGCGGCCGGGCGTAGCGTGGCCGCAGCGTGACCGGAGTCCGTGGCGCATTCGACGTTTGCCCGTCGGCCCTCACGCCTGCGGGCGAATGCGGTGGGAGGCGTGGTTCGCCGGGAGCGCGGTGGGCAGCACTGCTTCCGCGACGTCGTGCCAATGCCGGGGCAGCGGGCCAACTGCCTCACGGAAAACGCATAGTTCCGCTTTTGGAGGCTCATATGTCAAGCATCCGTACCGCCCGCGCTCTCGCCGTCGTCGCGTCGCTGCCCCTTTCCGCTGTGCTCTTCGTCGGTGGGGCGCAGGCCGACAACGGGCCCGGGGCGGGCGACGGATCGAACGCGAGCACGGCTGCCGTCGTCGGAAGCGGTACGGGGGGTGAGAACAGCGGGAATTCCACCACGACCCAGCAGGTCGCCACCGGCTCCGGCGCGTCGAACCAGGACAACACCGCAAGTGCGAACGGTCCCGGCACCACCTCGATCAACCAGTCCAACCAGGACGCGACGGTGAACTTCGCCCCGCTGAGGTGAGCCGCGGCCCTGAGCCGCCGCCCCTGGGCGGCCGCTCGCGGGGGGACAGGTGACAGGCTGCGCGACGGCGCCCGGGGTGCCGTCGCGCAGCCGTGTCCCACGGCGTTCCCGGGCTTGACGGTACCGACATAACTGACGGACAGTCAGTAAGATGGGTTCGTCGGCGACTCCGGGCTGTCCCCTGCCGACATCGACGGACTGGTCACTTTCACCGGTCTCCGGGAGCCCGGTGAGGTCGCCACGGTAGAAGAGTTCGGGTTCTGCGCACTGGGGGGCACCGGCTTCGTCGCCGCGGACGCGCTGCCGCTCAATACGCACGGAGGGCAGCTGGGCGAGGTGTATCTGTACGGGATGAACGGCATGGCCGAGGCCGTCCGGCAACTCCGCGGCAGCTCGGTGCACCAGACAGCCGGTGCTCTCCGGGTCCGGGTGACCGCGGGAACCGGGGTTCCGGCATCCGGGCTCGCCCTTGGTACGGACGGCTGACATCGGCCGGGACGGTCGCGTGTCTGACGGGTCTTCAGAAGAGCCGGGCCGTTCACTCCCCCTATGGGACAACGGAAGATCATTCAATATGCGGTCGCGCTGCTGATGGCGCTGTCCGCGCTTCTCGGCGGGCTGTTCACCGGGTCCGCCGCGGCCGCCAAGGACGGCTCCGACGAGGACGATCCGCTGTCCCAGGGCGCCGAGGTCTTCACCGGCCTCGGGTTCGACACCTGCGAGACCCCGTCACTCGGAGCCATGAACGCCTGGCTCGAGTCCGACTACCGCGCCGTCGGCGTCTATATCGGCGGCCGGGGACGGGCCTGCAAGGGGCAGGTCAATCTGGGGCCCCGCTGGATCCGGAGCGTGCACCAGATCGGCTGGAACGTCCTGCCCCTCTACGTGGGGTCACAGTCCCCCTGTGTCTACAGCGACAACAAGCAGCAGGTGATCATCGACGAGGAGCCGTGGGCCCAAGGGGTCGAGGAGGGGCGCGACGCGGCGCTCAGCGCGGACGGACTCGGCCTGCGGGAGGGCGGTGCGATCTACCTCGACATGGAGGCGTACGACCAGTACGACGAGGCCTGCGCCGAGACCACGCTCTCCTTCGTCCGCGGCTGGAACCGCGAGGTCCGCCGACAGGGCTTTCTGCCCGGCTTCTACAGCAGTTCGACCTCCGGCGTGCAGCACATGGACACCGCACGGCAGCTCGGAGTGACGGATCTGCCCGACGTCATGTGGTTCGCCCGCTGGAACGTCCCGCCGTCGCTGTACGAGGAGCCCTCGCTCGCCGGCGACGCCTGGACTCCCCACCGGCGCATCCACCAGTACGCGGGCAATATCACCGAGGAGTACGGCGGGGTGAGGATGACCGTCGACGCCAATATGGTGGACGCACCCGTGGCGATCGTGGAGTGAGACCCGGTGCCGGGCGGGGCGGTCCCCGCCCCGGCTGCGACCCCGACCGGCGCCCAGGCCGCGGCGGGCACGGGCTGTGACCCCGACCGCCGGCCAACAACCCCTCCACCTCTGGGAGGTGGGCCCGGCATCTGCCGTACAACCTGAGGGGGACCTCTCTTCGGCACCTCCGGCCGATCCGCGTGGACACGGTGCGCTCCTAGCGTTATGGGCATGACCACGCCTGTCTGCACCAGCGCGTCCGCTGCCGTGTTTCCCTCGTTCTCGTCGTATGTACGGGCCCGCGGGCCGGTGCTCCTGCGCACCGCCCGCTCGCTGACCGCGAACCCGTGCGACGCCGAGGACCTGCTGCAGACCGCGCTGACCAAGACCTATCTCGCGTGGGAGCGGATCGAGGACCACCGGGCGCTCGACGGGTACGTACGACGGGCGCTGCTGAACACCCGGACCTCGCAGTGGCGCAAACGCAGGATCGACGAGTTCTCCTGTGAGGAGCTTCCCGAGCGGGAGAGCGCACCGGAACCGGACCCGGCCGAGCAGCAGGTGCTGCGCGACGCGATGTGGCGGGCGGTCCTGCGGCTTCCGGACCGCCAGAGAGCGATGGTCGTCCTCCGGTACTACGAGGACCTGAGCGAGGCCCGGACCGCCGAGGTGCTCGGCGTCTCGGTCGGTACGGTCAAGAGCGCCGTCTCCCGTGCCCTGGCCAAGCTCCGTGAGGACCCCGAGCTGAGCCGCGCGGTCTGACCGCGGGCCGGTGGCGACAGCACCTCCACGGCTCCGGCCGCCGGGCACGTACGCCGAGAGTCGCTCATGTCTCACCGCGACGTTGCGCGAAGGTAGTGACATACCAATTGGTATGGACGCAGAATCTCCGCAACATTACCTCCGCGTAAAACCGCGCCCTCGGGAGGCCCCGTTGTTGAGCACGATGCAGGACGTACCGCTGACAGTGAGCCGCATTCTGCGGCACGGCTCCACTGTCCACTCAGGCTCGCAGGTCACGACCTGGACCGGGGAGGGCGCTCCGGAGCGCCGCAGTTTCGGCGAGATCGGGGCCCGCGCCGCGCAGCTGGCCCACGCCCTCCGTGACGAGCTGGGCGTGGTGGGCGACCAGCGGGTCGCCACCCTGATGTGGAACAACGCCGTCCATCTGGAGACGTATCTCGCCGTCCCCTCCATGGGCGCCGTGCTGCACACGCTCAACCTCCGACTGCCCGTCGAACAGCTCGTCTGGATCGTCCGTCACGCCGCCGACCGCGTGATCATTGTCAATGGCTCGCTGCTGCCCCTGCTGGCTCCGCTCCTCCCCCAGCTGGACCCCGTCGAGCACATCGTCGTCGCCGGCCCCGGCGACCGCTCCCTCCTCGACGGCAGCGGCGTCCGCGTCCATGAGTACGAGGAGCTGATCGCCGGCCGTCCCACCGACGTCGACTGGCCGGAGCTCGACGAGCGTGAGGCCGCGGCCCTGTGCTACACCTCCGGCACCACCGGCGACCCCAAGGGCGTCATCTACAGCCACCGCTCGCTGTATCTGCACGCGATGCAGGTCAACAGCGCCGAGTCGTTCGGCCTGACTGTGGACGACACGGCTCTTCCCGTGGTCCCCATGTTCCACGTCAACGCCTGGGGGCTGCCGTACGCCGCCTTCATGGCGGGCACTTCGGTGGTGATGCCCGACCGCTTCCTGCAGCCCGGCCCGCTGGCCGAGATGATCGAGGCCGTACGGCCCACCATCGCCGCCGCCGTCCCCACCATCTGGAGCGGCCTGCTCTCGGAACTCGACGGCGGGCAGCGCGACGTGACCTCGCTGAAGACCGTGATCATCGGCGGCTCGGCCTGTCCGCCCGCCCTGATGAAGGGGTTCGAGGAGCGGCACGGTATCCGGGTCGTCCACGCCTGGGGCATGACGGAGACCTCCCCGCTCGGGACCGTCGCCCATCCGCCCGCCGGCGTCTCGGAGGAGGAGGCGTGGACGTACCGATTGAGCCAGGGCCGCTTCACCGCCTCCGTCGAGGCCCGGCTGGCCGGTCCCGGCGGAGGGTTCCTGCCCTGGGACGGTGAGTCGGCCGGTGAGCTGGAGGTACGCGGCCCGTGGATCGCGGGGGCGTACTACGGCGGCGGCGACGGCGCCCCCCTGCGCCCCGAGGACAAGTTCAGCGAGGACGGCTGGCTGCGCACCGGCGACGTCGGCACCATCACCCCGGACGGCTATCTCACCCTCACCGACCGCGCCAAGGACGTCATCAAGTCCGGCGGGGAGTGGATCTCCTCGGTCGAGCTGGAGAACCAGCTGATGGGACACCCTGAGGTCGCCGAGGCGGCGGTCGTGGCCGTACCCGACGAGAAGTGGGGGGAGCGGCCGCTGGCCACCGTCGTCCTGAAGGAGGGCTCGACCGCCGACTACACGACGCTCAAGGCGTATCTCGCCGAGCGGATCGCCCGCTGGCAGCTGCCGGAGCGCTGGGCGGTCATCGAGGCGGTGCCGAAGACGAGCGTCGGCAAGTTCGACAAGAAGGTGCTGCGCAAGCAGTACGCAGACGGCAAGCTGGACGTCACCGAGGTGTAGGCGCGGGAGCTCCGTACGGGGTCGGCCGCGCCGGGCGCGACGGCCCCGTACGGGCCCTCCAGTCCGTACCGTTCAGTTCGTACCGATCTTGGACAGCAGGTCCACGATCCGGCCCTGCACCTCGGCGCTGGTCGAGCGCTCCGCGAGGAACAGCACCGTCTCCCCGGAGCTGAGCCGCGGCAGCTCCTCCGGATCGATGTCCGCCGAGGTGTAGACGACCAGCGGGGTCCGGTTGAGGAGTCCGTTCGCCCGCAGCCAGTCCACGATCCCGGCCCGGCGGCGGCGTACCTGCATCAGGTCCATCACCACCAGATTCGGCCGCATCTGGGTCGCGAGGGTCACCGCGTCGGCATCGGAGGCCGCGCGCGCCACCTGCATTCCGCGCCGCTCGAGCGTCGCCGTCAGGGCACCGGCGATGGCGTCGTGCGTCTCGATCAGCAGGACCCGCGACGGGTGCTGCTCGCTGTCGCGCGGGGCGAGGGCCTTCAGCAGGACGGCCGGGTCGGCGCCGTACGCGGCCTCCCGCGTCGCCTGCCCGAGCCCCGCGGTCACCAGCACCGGCACCTCGGCCGCCACCGCCGCGGTCCGCAGCGACTGCAGCGCGGTCCGGGTGATCGGCCCGGTCAGCGGGTCGACGAACAGCGCCGCCGGGTAGGCCGCGATCTGCGCGTCCACCTCCTCGCGGGAGTTCACGATCACCGGACGGTAACCGCGGTCGCTCAGCGCCTGCTGGGTGGAGACGTCCGGCGCGGGCCACACCAGCAGCCGGCGCGGGTTGTCCAGCGGCTCCGGGGGCAGTTCGTCGTCCATGGGCGGGGCGGCCTGGGAGTCGGTGACATCGATGGCGCCGTTCGGGCCGTCCAGCGGCTCCGGGCCCTCGGCGCCCTCGTCGGGTGCTCCTATGGCGTAGGCCCGGCCGCCGTTGGTGTCCAGCAGCCGCGGGGGCTGCTGCTGCCCTTCCCGGGTACGGGCGGTGGGCTCCTCGGACGGCGCGCCGCGCTCGTCCTCCTGCGGAGGGGCGGCGAGCTTCCGCCTGCGGCCTGAGCCGCCGGATGTCTGTCCGGAGGCGGGCTGCTGCGGGCGCTGCTGCTCGGTGATCTGCTGGGCGAAGGGCACTCCCTGGCCGAGCGTCCGCACGCTGATCGCGCGGGACTGCGTGGTGGAGTCGCCCCCCTGGGCCTCCGCGGGCAGCGGCTGAGCTGACTGGATCCGGCGCGGCGCGGCCTGCTGCCCGCCGTTCGGGGATCCCTGACGGCCGTACGGCTGCGGCTGCGGTTGGGGCTGGGGTTCCGGTGACCGGCTGGGCGGTACGGCCTGGGGGTACCCCGCGTTCTGCATGACGCCGGGCGAGGCCTGGCCGTCCTCGCCCCAGGGAGCCCCCCGACCGGCCTCGGCCGTCCTGTCCGCGGGCGCGCCGGTGGGCTGCGCCGGAGCGGCGGGCGCCGAGGGCCCCTGGGACGGGGTTCCGTGGGCAGGGGGCCCTTCCACTGGGCCGCCACCCGTCTGGAGCTGCTGTTCCTCCGCCGGGTCGCGGCGCGCGCGACGCCGCCCGGTGGGTGGGAGGGGGTGCGCCCGCGGCGGAGTGTGTTCGGCGTCGGGCGACGCCGGCTCGTGCCGGCCGTGCTCGTCGGCGGACCGGTCGCCGGGCTGCGCCGGACCGGCGGACGGCGGCCGCACCTGGTCGGCCGCGGCCGGTGGCAGCGCGAAGGGCCGGCGGTCCGCGCCGGGCTCGGCGCCGGTCCGGTCCTGGCCGGGGACCGACCGGTCGGCGGCGTCGGCGAGCGCCCGTCGCGCCCTGCGGCCCGTCTGCTGCCCCGGCGGCTGAGCCTGCCGCGGCACCGCGGGACCCTGCCCGTACGCCTGCGGCTCGCCGGGATGCATCGTGGGCATGGCGTCCGGGGGTACGGGGCCGGGTGCCTGGCTGTTCGCGGCGGGGAGGGCGGGCCTGGCCCCGGCGTTCGCGGTGGGCGCGGCCGGTGTCGTGTCGGTGGGCATGGGGCCCGGCTGGGCGCGTCGGCCGCCGGTGCCCTGCGGGGGCACCGTGGCACCGTTGGCCGCCGGACGACCGTACGGGGCGTTCCGCGGTCCGGTGACGTTGTCGTCACCGTCCTGGGCTGCCGGTCCGTGATCGCTGGGCGGCAGCTGTGCCGCGGCCGGACCGGGACCTTGCCCGGTGCCGCCGGGGGCCACCCAGCTGTCGCGCCGGCCGTCGTCCGAGGGCGCCCCGGGGAGCGCGGGCAGCGCCCGCCCGGTCTGCCCCCCGGCGGCGCCTCCGTTGTCCGCACTCTCCGCGGGCATCGGCGCGGGGCGCACCCGGCCACCGATGCCCTGCGGCGGTACGGCCGCGCCGTTGAGCCCGCTCGCGTACGGCGTGCTCTGAGGGCCGAAGTCGTCGTCCTCGTCGCTGTCCCATCCCTCGGCCGCGGTGGCCAGCGAACCGTACGACTGGTCCGTACCGCCGTGCCGGGCGCGGCGGCCCGACCGCGAGCCGGGCGACGGGACGGCACCCTCCTGGCCCTCGACGGGCGCTTCCTGAGGACCCTCGCCCGGCGCGGCCTCGGCAGGGCTGGGCCTGCCGCGCCGACGACCGGTGGGCCGGGCGCCGGTGTCCGCCTGCGCCGCGGCAGGAGCCGGATCGTCGACAGGCTGTCCGGCGTCGCCCCACGAGGGCTCTCCCGGCTGCGTGCCGGCTCCCGGAACGGCGGCGGACGGCAGGGCGGGCCGAGCCTGCTCCGGCGCGGCCCCGTCACCCCGCGGACCGGGAGCGGCCGTGGCACCACCCGCGGCGTCCGGCCCGATGACCCCGGCGGGGCCGATCATGCCGCCCGTATCGGCGCTCTCCGGGCCTGCGGCCGTCTCCGGGACGGCCGACGGACGGCTGCCGTGGACACCCGCACCGTTCGAGTCGTGGAGCTCCTCCTCCGCACTGCGGCGCGCCCGGCGACGGCCCGTCGGGGCCTGGGAGGCGTCCTCGCGAGCGGGCACGTCCTCCGCAACGGCGCGTCGTCCGCCGGCCGGGGCACCCGCACCCGTTCCACCACCGGCACCGCCCGCGGTGGAGCCTCGGCCGGTGGCATCCCGACGGCCCGCCACGCCCTCCGCGCCCCCGGGGCTCGAGCCGTCCGGCGCGCCCTGAAGGCCCACCGTCCCGCGCGCATGCTCCTTCGGCACCGGCATCACGGTGGTGGCGTTCTCGCGGTCCCGCTCGGTGGTCTGCCGCTCTCCGCCCGGCGAGCCGCCGGCGACGATCGGCACTTCGAGCACATACGCGCTGCCGCCGCCCGTGCCCGGCACTTCATGGGTCTGCAGTACGCCCCCGTGCCGCCGCACGATGCCGCGGACGATCGGCTCATGGACCGGGTCGCCTCCGGCGTACGGGCCGCGCACCTCGATCCGTACGACCTCGCCCCGCTGCGCCGCTGCCACCACGATCGTCGAGTCGCCGGATCCGCCCGCGGCCGGGGCGTTCCCGGTCGCGTCGACCCCGGCCACATCGGCGATCAGATGCGCGAGCGCCTGTGCCAGCCTCTCCGGATCCACCTCGGCCTCGATCGGCGGGGCGTGCACCGCGAACTGGGCGCGCCCCGGTCCGATCAGCTCGATCGCGCCCTCCACACCGGCCGCCACGACCGCATCGAGTGACACCTCTTCGCGCCGCAGCCGCTCGCTGCCCTCGTCGAGCCGCTGGTAGCTGAGCACGTTGTCGACCAGCGTCGTCATCCGCGCATAGCCGGCGGTGAGGTAGTGCAGGATCTGGTTGGCCTCCGGCCACAGCTGTCCGGCCGGGTCGGAGGCGAGGGTGCCCAGCTCCCCGCGCAGCTGTTCGAGCGGGCCTCGCAGCGATTCGCCGAGTACGGCCAGCAGCTGTGCGTGCCGGCTGGCCAGCGCGTCGTACTGCCGCCGGTCGGTGAAGGTCATCACCGCGCCGACGAGCTGGTCCCCGTCCCGTACGGGCGCGGTCGTCAGATCGACGGGCACCGCGCGCCCGTCCTTCGCCCACAGCACCTGTCCCCGCACCCGGTGCTTGCGCCCGGAGCGCAGCGAGTCGGCGAGCGGCGACTCCTCGTACGGCAGCGGGGTGCCGTCGGGCCGGGAGTGGTGGATGAGCGGGTGGAGCTCCTGACCGCCGAGGTCGCTGGCCCGGTAGCCGAGGATCTGCGCGGCCGACGGGTTGACGAGGACGACCTTGCCGTCGGTGTCGACGCCGACGACGCCCTCGGCGGCGGCCCGCAGGATCATCTCCGTCTGGCGCTGCTGGCGGGCGAGCTCCGCCTCGGTGTCCACGGTGCCGGTCAGATCCCGGACGACCAGCATGAGCAGCTCGTCGCCGGTGTAGTGGTGCTCGTACGGGTCGTCGTACGGGGTCCGGCCGTCCTCCAGATTGGCGCTCGTCACCTCGACGGGGAACTCCGTCCCGTCGGTGCGCCGCGCGACCATCCGGGTCGGCTTCGTCCGGCCGCCCTCCTCGTCGTCCTCCCGCCGCCGCATCGAACCGGGGATGCGCTTGGAGTCGAACGAGGGCAGCAGATCGAGGAGCCCCCGTCCGACCAGCGCGGTGCCGGGGGCCTCGAAGGTCTCGAGGGCGATGGTGTTGGCGTTGACGACCGTGCCGTTGCAGTTCACCAGCAACAGGGCGTCGGGCAGGGCGTCGAGTATTGCGGCGAGGCGAGCAGCGCCTCGGGATGGCCTGCTGCTCACGACGACCATTCCTCCCTGATCACTGCACCTTGCCGACAGCCCCGGTCATCTTGCCGGGCGCCCCGGGGCATGTCACTAGAGGGAGTCTACGGGCAGCGGTTGTGGGCGCGGCGGCGGATGAGAGGAGGGCGGGCGACGAGATTGTGCGACTCGCCGCACGCCCGACAAATGACATGCGGACCCCTGATGAGCGGGGAAACGGGACCATTCCAGGTCGGAGCCGGGTGGGCACCGCTCAGAACGAGGTGTCCGGCAGGAGGGGGCGGAGCCTGTTCCAGCGTTCGATCTCGCAGCCGTTCGCACGGTTGAAGCGGGCGGTCACCGGACGGCCCGCCCAGGTGCCGGTCACCTGTGCGGTGGCCGGACCGCCGTGGATCATCGTGCAGTTGGACCGCGGGGAGACCGGCGCGAAGGGGTCCGCACCCCAGCGCGTCATCTCGTCGAGCCGGTCGCACGCGTCCCGGGCGCTCGGGTGCGTACCTCCGGCGGGGTGGCAGTCGAGGGTGTACGTGCCGTCCATGCCGCGATCGCCACTGCCGGTGACGGTCACCGTGAGTCTGTCCTCGCCGGCCGGGGGCACGAACGTCGGCGGCACCGGGTCCGTGTCCGCCGCCGGTGTCTCCGAGGCGGGCAGGGGCATGGGGTACGGCACCGGGAGCGCGGCGGCACCGGCGACGGGTGCGGCGGTGAGGGCGGCGGCCGCGGAGAGAGCGGTGACGGCGAGACGGCGGAGCAGCATCGGGGGACTCCTGGGGGTGCGGTCAGGGTAGGGGGCGGCGGGGGCCGCTGACGCGAGCCCGCCATGACTAACGCTCCTGCCGAGGAGGCGTTGCGCAACCGCTCACCGCCCTACGGGTGACTCCCGCGGCAGATGGGTGTGCCCCCGGCGCGACCAGGAAGGCTTTTGCTCTGCTGCCCGCGCGCCTAGTACCGTAGGCTGCGATTGGTGACGGCCCACAGGGCTGTGCCATCATCTGCACACACCACATCGCGTCCGCGCGGGTGTGTGAGGAGGCTTCGCCTAGTCTGGTCTATGGCGCCGCACTGCTAATGCGGTTTGGGGTAACCCCCCATCCCGGGTTCAAATCCCGGAGCCTCCGCTCGATCTTATCGATCATCGAAGCCCCGGCCCCGACGGCCGGGGCTTCCCTTGTTCCTGGCGACTCCACTTGACCGGCACTTGACCGGTCCAGAGGCTGTTTTCCCAGGTCAGCGGGTGAGTGGCTAAGGGATTTCACCTCCGGCGGCGGGTCATGTAATGTTGTTCCCGCAACGCCGACCGGCGGAAAAACGCCGGAACGCAAGCGCTCGTAGCTTAACGGATAGAGCACTTGACTACGGATCAAGAGGTTGCAGGTTCGAATCCTGCCGAGCGCGCACCCTTCAGAAGCCCCTTCCTGTGATGGAAGGGGCTTCATGCGTTGCCGCGGGCGGCCGAGGCCGACGGCCACCCTGCGCGTGCTGCGATCAGTGAGCAAACGCGTCAGCGGGGCCTCGCCGCCGCTGCGGAAGCTCTGCGTGGCGTGCCGGCGCGAGTGGGGGCGCAGGGCGTCGTAGTGGTCCGTGATCACGCCGAAGGACCTCGGCGCCGCCTGATCATCTGGGCGGTGTCTCCTTGCCGCGGGGAGTTTCCTGCGGAGGGGATGCGGTCCGGCGCACGTCCACACGTGTGGCGCGGGTCACACGAGGGGCGCGCCGGGCCCTCTCTTGTGGTCCTCCCCGGGAGAGCCGGACAAGATCGACCACCGATCCCTGATGGTCGGTTCGGCAGTGATGTGCCGCCCGCCGTCCCGGGCTTCCGCCTCCGTGACCGTGAGGTCCGTGGCGGCCCCGAACTGTCCGCAGGCGGGCTCTGCCGCCTGCGGGCCCCGCGGGACTGCCGCCGGGCGCCTCCCGTCCGGCCGGCCCGTCGGCCCGGTGCGACCTGGGGTCCCGGCCGGGCCCTCCACGGCGGCCCCAGGAGCCGGAGGTAGGCCAATGGGGTTGTATTGCCAAGCATGAAGCTCGCTTCACGGTTTGACAGCCTATAAGTCCGTTTTGCGGTGGTAATACTCGATTCGTTCTTCCACTCGGAGACGCTGAGAATGGAGAGAGACATGCGCACAGCCGTCAAGGTGTCCGCGGTGGCGCTCGCCGTCGCCGCTGCGATCAGCACCTCGGCCACGACCGCCATCGCCCAGCCGGGAGGGGCGGAGTTCCAGGCGAACGCCTGCGGGAACACCTCGGTGACCGCCTTCGCCTTCGACGACTCCGAACTGCAGGACATCGAGCAGGAGGCGGAAGGGCCGGTCTTCTGCCAGAACGGCACCGACAACAGCGCGATCAGCTACACGCCGTACACCTCCATCGTCACCCACGACGACAGCTTCCTCTGACCGTCGCTGTTCCGGATCAGGCCTACCACGTCCCAGGGAAGAGACAACGCTCTTCCCTGGGACGTCCCGTGTCCGGCTCTGCCCGTGCGCAAAGCCTCAGTGCAGGATCTTTTCCTTCGCTCGCCGGAACTCGGCCTCGGAGATGTCTCCCCGCGCTTTGAGGTCCGAGAGCTTGGCCAGTTGCTCCACGCTCCCGTGGCCATCGGGACCGCCGGCCGTCTCCCGCAGATACGCGTTGAACGTGTCCTGTTGCGCCTTCGCATGCCGGATCTCGCGCTTGCCCATGTCCGCGCCCCGCACGATCACATACGCCAGGACTCCGAGGAACGGGACGACGATCACGAAGAGGATCCAGGCCGCCTTCGCCCACCCGCTCAAGTCGTGGGCGCGGAACACATCGGTGATGACCCGGAACAGCAGGATCAGCCAGAAGACCCAGAGGAATATCCACATCACGGTCCAGAAGGCACCCAGGACCGGATAGTCGTACGCCAGGAAGACATCACCGCTCATCGCTCTCCTCCTGCCCTGCTGCCGGACATCCGGGGCCGGTTCGCGACCGGCCCCGTCCGCTCACCCGAACGGGTGCATGCCCTCAGCGTGCGACGGGAGGGGGCGCAGCGCATCCCGAGAAGCCGTAGCACCCTGCTGACCTCGCGGCTCTCCCGGGCTCCCGGCCGTGGGCGGCGGGGGCCGGGAACGGTGTGTCCGACCGCCGCGGGGCGGAGGCGGCGCGGCAGCAGTCGTTCCGTCCGGTGGCAGTGTGCGGTGCCGGACCGCTGAACTCCCCGCCTCCCGAACCTCGGTACCGCGCCGTGGTGTTCGACGTCTAGGCGATGGTCCAGCAACCGGGCCTCACCGCATGGAAGTTCGGTCCTCGACAGCCGTACTACCAGGCATTCTCAGGCAATTCACAGGTGGTCCACAGCCTTCTCTCAGAAGGCGTGCCGAAGGTGGGAAGCATGACCGCGACCTCGCCCCACGGGCGCGCCGAACTGTTGCGACCCGACGGCAGCCCCGTCCGGGTCCTCGTCGTGGACGACGAGAGCGCACTGGCCGACCTGCTGTCCATGGCCCTGCGCTACGAAGGGTGGGAGGTGCGCAGTGCGGGTGACGGGACCGGGGCACTGCGGACGGCCCGGGAGTTCCGTCCGGACGCCGTCGTCCTCGACATCATGCTGCCCGACCTGGACGGCCTCACGGTGCTGGCGCGGCTGCGCCAGGACCGGCCGGATGTCCCGGTGCTGTTCCTGACCGCCAAGGACGCGGTCGAGGACCGGATCACCGGACTCACGGCCGGCGGCGACGACTATGTGACGAAGCCGTTCAGCCTGGAGGAGGTCGTGGCGCGGCTGCGCGGGCTGCTGCGGCGCTCGGGCGCGGCCGCGGCGCGAGCGGAGTCGCTGCTGGTCGTGGGTGATCTGATGCTCGACGAGGACAGCCATGAGGCGGCGCGAGCGGGGGAGCCGATCCATCTGACCGCCACCGAGTTCGAGCTGCTGCGCTACCTCATGCGCAATCCGCGGCGGGTGCTCAGCAAAGCCCAGATCCTCGACCGCGTCTGGTCGTACGACTTCGGAGGCCAGGCCAATGTGGTGGAGTTGTACATCTCGTATCTGCGCCGCAAGATCGACGCGGGGCGCGCACCGATGATCCACACCCGGCGGGGGGCCGGATATCTGATCAAGCCGGCGGAGTGAGCCATGAGTATCCCGCCACGCCCTGCGCACGAGCCCGGGCGCCGGAAGCGGCGCAGCAGGTCGCTGCGCACCCGGCTCGTCGTCTCGTCCGTCGCGCTGATCGCCGTGGTCTGCGCGATCATCGGCAGTGTCACCACCATCACCCTCCACTCGTATCTGTACGGGCAGTTGGACGACCAGCTGCAAGGAGTCGCAGCGCGTGCCCTGCGTGGCCATCCGCCGCCCCATGAGAGCAGGCTCGGCTTCGTCCTCGGCCCCGGACAGCCGCCCGGAACGCTCGGGGCGGAGGTGGCCGACGGCACGGTCACATCGGCTGTGCGCAGCACCGACGAGGGCAAGGCCAGGCCTCTCACCGACGAACAGGAGGCAGCCATCCCGTCCCTGTCGGTCGACGGCGGCTGCCACACCGCTGACATCCCGGGCGTCGGCAGCTACCGCCTGCAGGCCGTACCCGACCGGCACCGCGAGGGCGGCAGCATCGTCGTCGGGCTGCCCCTGCGCAATGTGCGGGACACGGTCGACACCTTGATCCTTGCCGAGATCTGCGTGGCCGCGGCCGCGCTCGCGGCGGCAGGGCTGGCCGGGACGGCGATGATCCGCATCGCGCTGCGCCCGCTGCGCCGGGTGGCCACGACCGCGACCCGGGTGTCCGAACTCCCGCTGGCCCGTGGAGAGGTCGCGCTCCACGAGCGCGTACCGGAGCGGGACACCGATCCGCGGACAGAAGTCGGGCAGGTCGGGGCGGCGCTGAACAGGATGCTCGGGCACGTCGGTTCGGCCCTGGCCGCGCGCCACGCCAGCGAGACGCAGGTACGGCAGTTCGTCGCCGACGCCAGCCATGAACTCCGTACGCCCCTCGCCTCGATCCGCGGCTACGCCGAACTGACACGGCGTGGACATGAGGAGACCGGGCCCGAGACCCGGTATGCCCTCGGCCGTATCGAGTCGGAGGCGGCCCGGATGACCACCCTCGTCGAGGATCTGCTGCTGCTCGCCCGGCTCGACGCGGGGCGTCCGCTCGGTCTCGCCGAGATGGATCTGTCCCCGCTGGTCGTGGACGCGGTGAGCGACGCCTGGGTGGCGGGGCCGGACCACCGCTGGCGGCTCGAACTGCCCGATGACCCCGCACTGGTGCGCGGTGACGCCGAGCGGTTGCACCAGGTGCTGGTCAATCTGCTGGCGAACGCCCGTACGCACACCCCGGCGGGGACGACGGTCACCGCGCGCGTGCTGCGGCCGGGGCCCGGTGAGGCGGGAGCCGATGAGGTGCTCATGGAGATCGTCGACGACGGGCCCGGCATCCCCGCCGGGCTGCTGCCGCACGTCTTCGAACGCTTCGCCCGGGGCGACGCCTCACGCACGCGTGCCGCGGGGAGTACGGGCCTGGGGCTGGCGATCGTCCAGGCGGTGGTGAGCGCCCACGGGGGACGCGTGGAGGTACGGAGCGTGCCGGGCCACACGGTCTTCGCCGTCCGCCTTCCCGCTGCCCACGCGCGCGGGCTCCCGCCGCAGGGGAGTGCGCAGGTCCCCCACGCGCCGGCCGGGCGACACTCACCGGCAGGGGGCCACTCACCGGCAGGGAGGCACACGCAGCCCCCGCACGCACAGCCGGGACGGCACTCACAGGCAGTCCACAGGTACAACACACAGCTGTGACAGCGTGGCCGGCGACCGTCGTTCTCATGCGAACAGACACTCCCCCGGGCGCCCTGCCCGAGCGCGGTCACCTTCCGGCCTTCCGGTCGCTGAGGGGTGACGGCGCACCGGTGCTGGACGTCGTCATCCCGGTCCACAACGAGCAGGCCGGCCTCGAGCCCTGTGTCCGCCGCCTCCACAACCACCTCGTCCGGACCTTTCCCTACGGCTTCCGGATCACCATCGCGGACAACGCGAGCACCGACCGCACGCCGGAGGTGGCGGCGCGGCTCGACGAACTGATCGGGGAGGTCACGGCCGTACGGCTGGAGGAGAAGGGCCGCGGCCGGGCGCTGCGTACGGTCTGGTCGATGTCCCCGGCAGCGGTGCTGGCCTATATGGACGTCGACCTCTCCACGGACCTCAACGCGCTGCTGCCGCTCGTCGCCCCCCTGATCTCCGGCCACTCCGACCTGGCGATCGGCTCGCGGCTGGCCCGGAGCGCGCGCGTCGTCCGTGGGCCCCAGCGGGAGTTCCTCTCCCGGTCGTACAACCTCCTCCTCCGGGGCGGTCTCTCCGCCCGCTTCAGCGACGCACAGTGCGGTTTCAAAGCCATACGCCAGGACGTCGCGGAGCGTCTGCTGCCGATGGTCGAGGACACGGGGTGGTTCTTCGACACGGAGATGCTGGTCCTCGCCGAGCGGGCGGGGCTGCGCATCCATGAGGTGCCGGTGGACTGGGTCGACGACCCGGACAGCCGGGTGGACATCGCACGGACCGTGGTGGAGGACCTCAGGGGCGTCTGGCGCGTGGGGCGCGCGCTGGCCACGGGGGCGCTGCCCCTCTCCCGGCTGAAGCGCCCCTTCGGTGACGACCCACGCGACCGCGAGCCGGCCGATGTGCCCCCGGGGCTGGCCCGCCAACTCGTCGGCTTCTGTGTCGTGGGAGCCCTCAGCACGCTCGTGTATCTCGCGCTCTACTCGCTGTTCCGGCTGGGTACGGGTCCCCAGACCGCCAATGCGGGGGCGCTGCTGCTGTCGGCCGTCGGCAATACGGCGGCCAACCGGAGGCTCACGTTCGGCGTACGGGGCCGCGACCGCGCCGTGCGGCACCAGGCCCAGGGACTGCTGGTGTTCGCCATCGGGCTGGCCCTGACCAGTGGTTCGCTGGCGGCCCTCCACCTGGCGGGCGGCGGCGATCCCTCCCACGGCACGGAACTGGCCGTGCTGATCGCCGCGAACCTGGCGGCGACGGTGCTGCGGTTCCTGCTCCTGCGCGCCTGGGTCTTCGCCGCCCGGCGGGACGGCCGGAGTCATCGCGGCGGTGCGGGGCGGATCTCCGACGACCCCCCGCAGGACGAACGGCCGTGCGCCGCTGCCCTGGCCGACGGGCCGGGGAAGGCCGCCGTCCATCCGCGGCCCGCGGACCTGCCCGCTCACAACGCGCCGCACGGTGAGACCACTTCGTCGCGCACTCGGCGCACACCTCGCCGTCACCCCGCACACCACGCCCACGACGCTTCGCACACGCACGAGGCTTCGACGACCCACCACTCCCGGAGCACCCGATGACAGCGCCCGGCGACCCGTACACCGGAGCAGGCGACCGACGGAGCCCGGCGGGCGTGGGCCGAGTGATCCCGCCGCCGCCCGCGTACACCCCGTCCGGGACCCCCGGGACCGCCGGGTCAACTGGGACGTCCGGGATCCCCGGGCCGGCCGGTGCCCGCGACGTCACGTCCCTCCGGCATCCCCGGAGCGGTGGTACGACGCGCCTCGCGTCCGCCTGGCGCGGTAAACCCGAGGACCCCCGCTGGGCACGCCCCGGGCTTCTCGCGCTCCTCCTCGGCACACTGCTGCTGTACCTCTGGAACCTCAGCGCCTCCGGGTACGCCAACTCCTTCTATTCGGCCGCGGTCCAGGCAGGCAGCGAGAGCTGGAAGGCCTTCTTCTTCGGATCCTCCGACGCCGCCAACTCCATCACCGTCGACAAGCCTCCGGCGGCCCTCTGGCCCATGGCGCTGTCCGTCCGGCTCTTCGGGCTCAATGCATGGGCCGTCCTGGTCCCCGAGGCGCTCATGGGTGTCGCGGCCGTCGGTGTCCTCCACGCCGCCGTACGACGGCGGTCGGGTCCGGCCGCCGGGCTGATCGCGGGCGGTGTGCTCGCCCTCACGCCCGTCGCCGCACTGATGTTCCGCTTCAACAACCCCGACGCCCTGCTCGCCCTGCTCATGACCGTCACGGTCCACTGCGTGCTCCGCGCCCTGGAACGTGCGAGCACCCCATGGCTCGTCGGGGCTGGCGCCGCGGTCGGAGTCGCGTTTCTCACCAAGACGCTCCAGGCGTTCGTGATCCTGCCGCCGCTGGCCCTGCTGTACGCGGTGTGCGCGCCCACGACCGTGCGGAATCGGCTCGGCCAACTCGCGCTCGCATGGCTGGCGGTCGTCGTCACCGGTGGCTGGTGGGTCGCTGTCGTCGAACTCTGGCCCGCGGCCTCCCGCCCGTACGTCGGCGGCTCGCAGACGAACAGCTTCCTGGAGCTGACCTTCGGCTACAACGGCCTCGGCCGGCTCAACGGCGAGGAGACCGGCAGCGTCGGCGGAGGAGGCGGGCCCGGCGGAGGCCGGGGCGGCGGTGCCTGGGGGGAGACGGGCGTCGGGCGGATGTTCGGTGAGTCGATCGGCGGCCAGATCTCCTGGCTGCTCCCCGCCGCACTGATCCTGCTGGTCGCGGGCCTGGTCCTGACCCGTCGCACCGGCCGTACGGGCATGGCACGTGCCGCCTTCCTGGCCTGGGGCGGCGCGCTGCTGATGACACTGGGCGTCTTCAGCTTCATGGCCGGGATCTTCCACGAGTACTACACCGTGGCGCTCGCCCCGTACATCGCCGCTCTGGTGGGCATGGGAACCGTGGCGCTGTGGGAGAGGCGCGGCGGTGTCGCGGCCCGGGCGGTGCTGGGCGGCACGGTCGCGGTCACGGCGGTCTGGGCGTACGTCCTGCTGGAGCGCAGCGCGGACTGGCTTCCGTGGCTGCGCTGGACGGTGGTGGCCGCGGGCCTGGCCGCCGCTGCCGGACTGATGCTCGCGGGACGTATGCGGCGGGAACTCGCCCTGGGCATGGCGGGGCTGGGTCTCGCGGCGTCCCTGGCGGGGCCGGTGGCCTACACGCTGAGCACGGTCGGCACCGGCCATACCGGTTCGATCGTGACGGCGGGACCGAGGGCCGCGGCCGGTATGGGCCGCCCCGGCGGCGGGCCGGACGGGGGTCCCGGTGTCACGGGAGGCGGAATGCGGCCTCCCGGCCAGGCGCCCGGGAACCTCCAGCAGGGCGGCGGAGCCCTCCCCACGCGTCCTCAGGGCGCCCCGTCGATGAACCAGGGACAGGGCCGAGGCGGCGGTTTCCCCGGCGGTGCGCCCGGACGGGGTGCTCCCGGACGCGGAGGAGGCGGAGGCGGAGCTTTCGGCGGTTTCGGCGGTCTGCTGGGCGGCCCGAGCGTCAGCGACGAGGTCGCCACCACGCTCCGGCAGAACTCCGGCGACTACACCTGGGTCGCGGCCGCCGTCGGGTCCCAGAACGCCGCGAGTCACCAACTCGCCTCCGAGCAGCCGGTGATGCCCCTCGGAGGCTTCAACGGCAGTGACCCGTCCCCCACGCTCGCACAGTTCAAGAAGTACGTGGAGCAAGGGAGGATCCACTACTTCATCGCCGAGAGCGGCGGCGGAAGGGGCCGTCCCGGCGCCCGCGGCCCCGGCGGGAACGGCGGTCCGGGCGAAACCCGCCCCGGCGGGAACGGCTCCGGACGTGTCTCCGCATCCGTCGCCGACTGGGTCGAGGACAACTTCACCGAGGTCACCGTGGACGGCACCACCCTGTACGACCTGACCCGGCCCGCCGGCTGACCGGACCCGGCCGGTGTCCGCGTCAGCGTCCCCGGCGCACCAGCAGATCCGCCACGACGGGGCGGTGGTCCGAGGCGAGAGTCCCGGCCACCGCCGCGTGGCGCACCCGGATGCCGGCCGACACCGTCACATAGTCGATCTGCCTGACCGGCTGCCGCGCCGGATACGTCAGGGCGCCACCGGCCGGTACGGCATCGGTCAGCCGCCCCCACAGCGGCGCCAACTCGGCCGCCCCCGGTGTCGCGTTGAGGTCCCCGACCAGAAGCTGCCGCGGACAGCGGCCGTGCCGGTCGCAGTCCTCCGCCATGATCCGCCGCATGTCGGCGACCTGCGCCTGCCGTACGGCCGGGTCGGCGCGGTAGTCCAGATGCGTCGCATAGAGGTGCACGCGTACGCCGTGCGCCCGTACCACCACCTCGGCGAAGCCGGGTGCCGGTGCCGGCACCGGGTCCGGGACCTGTGTCGAGAGCCGGGTGATCTCATGGTTCTCGAAGCTCACGACGGGGAAGCGGGACAGCACCGCGACCCCGAACTCCCGCCGCGGACCGCCCTCCGCCAGGGGATCGAGGCTGTACATGGGGGCGAAGGAGACCCGCATCCCCAGCGAGCCGGCGAGTTCGGCGGCCAGGTCGCGCCACTCGCTGCGGGACCCCCAGTGGACATCGACCTCCTGCAACCCGATCACATCGGCCTGCAGCGCGCGCAGCGCCTCCGCCGTACGGGCCGGATCGAAAACGTGGTCGGCGCCAGAGCCCGCCGCGATGTTGTACGTGGCGGCCCTCAGCGGCACATACCGGCCGCCACCGCCACCGCCGTCCGTGGGAACGGTGTGGGCGGGTGGTGCGGGCGTCAGTGCCACCATCCCGGCAGCGAGCAGCAGTTGAGCGCATCGACGGCGCAGCGGCATCCCCAGGCTCCTCGGTCGGGCTCGGCGCCGAAGACCGTAGCGGACCGCCCGCCGAAATCTTCTTGTACACCGTACGGGAAGCGCCCCGAGGAGGCAGGACACCGCGGTGGCGGCCCCGGGCGGTGACGGGTGCCCATGGCTGCAGGGACGGGGACACCGCCCGCGGCGCTCGCCGCTGCCCGTACGGCCGGGGAACGGGCAGCTGCCCGTACGGCCGGGGCACGGGCGCGGATCGCCGACGCCTTCGCGCCCGGGCCGGAGACCGGTCGGCCCGTCGGTGCGGTGGCCGTGCCGCTGGGCGGACCCGCCGCGGTGCCGGCGCTCACGCCGAGAGGGCAGACCGACCTGCGAAGGCGGCATAGCATCGGAGGCCGGACGGAGGGCCGGAATCTCCCCGTCCGCGTCCGGCCGCGGCCGGACGGTCGGCCTCGCGGGAGCGGAGGCGCGGACCGCCGGACCGTACGGACCGTGTGTACGGCCCGGAGTACGACCTTGAGGAGGGTGCGCCATGGCAGCTGCCGGCCGCGGATCAGGCCCGGCGCGGACCAGCGTATGGCTGGAGGCTCGCCCGGTGCCCAGACGGAAGAGCGAGCAGCCGGCCGGACTCGACCGCGACAAGATCGTCGCGGCGACGGTCCGGCTGCTCGACTCCGAGGGACTGGCGAAGTTCTCGATGCGCCGGCTCGCCGCGGAGCTGGGCGTCACCGCCATGTCGGTCTACTGGTACGTCGACACCAAGGACGACCTGCTGGAGCTGGCGCTCGACTCGGTCACCGGTGAGGTGTCGCTGCCGGAGGGGGACGGCGGGGAGGGGGACTGGCGCGAGCAGCTCCGCCATATGGCCACGGAGCACCGGCGGTTGCTGGTCAGCCATCCGTGGGTGTCCCGGCTGATGGGCGAGTACCTCAACGTGGGCCCGCGCTCGATGGCCTTCTCCAGTGCCGCGCAGCGCGTGCTGCGGGCCAGCGGACTGCGGCCCGAGCAACTGCCCGGTGCCCTGTCCCTGGTCCACCAGTTCGCCTACGGCTTCGGCACGATCGAGGGCCAGTTCGCGGCCCGCTGCCGGGAGACGGGCATCAGCCAGGACGACTACTTCCAGCAGGTCATGGAGTGCGTCGGGGACCGCCCCGAGTTCGAGGAATCCAAGGACATCATGGAGGCGCGGGGCGGCGGCACCGTCGAGGAGATGCGGGCGCGGGACTTCGACTTCGCGCTGAGCTGCGCGATCGCGGGCATCGAGGCGATGAGGGACCGCCCGCGACGGGAGCCGCTCCGCGACGGCGAGCCGGGCTCGCGCGCGGAAGCCGCATCCGGCGAGGACCGCTGACGGGCGCCCGTCCGTACGCATCGCCCGCTCCGCCGGGCAACGCTGCGTGCACCGGCGAGGTCCCGCGCATGGCGACGGGACCGGCATGCGAGACGGCCGTGCGGAGGACGCTGTGGACGGCGCCGGGCTGACGCGTCGTCGAGCGGGCCCTGCCCACCGTCCGGCCACGCCCCGCCCGGCTCCTCCCGGCCCGGCCCGACACCCGGCCGTGCCCCAGTCCTCAGTCCTCGGGCGCCAAGTGGGCCGGGAAGCCCCCCGTGGCGATCGGCCCCCAGCGTTCCGGGGTGACGCGGATCAGCGACTTGCCCTGCCGGAGCATCGCAGCGCGGTACTCGTCCCAGTCCGGGTGCTCTCCCGCGATGGTGCGGTAGTACTCGACCAGCGGCTCCACGGACTCCGGCGGGTCGATGACCTCCGCCGTCCCGTCGATCTGCACCCACGGTCCGTTCCACTCGTCCGACAGGACGATCAGGGTCGCCCGTGGGTCCCGGCGGGCGTTCCGTGCCTTGGCCCGCTCCGGGTAGGTGGACACCACCAACCGTCCGGAGTCGTCGACGCCGCAGGTCAGCGGGGATCCCTGGGGTCGTCCGTCGGCACGGGTGGTGAGCAGGACCGCCCGGTGGCGGGGGCGTACGAACTCCAGCAGCTGTTCGAGGCCGACCCTCGTGTTGGTCGCGATGTTCGGAGCCATGTCCGCAGCCTACGACCGGCTCACACGTCCGGCAGCTGATCACCCTGCACGGCCTGGATGTCCAACTCCACCTTCAGCGTGGTGCCGATCGCCGCGATCCCCACCGCGACGACCTGGTTGTAGTTCATCGCGAAGTCCTCGCGTCGCAGCTCCGCCGTCGCCCGGAACGCCGCCCGTACCCCGCCCCACGGGTCGGGTCCGGTGCCCAGGTACACCAGGTCCAGATCCACGTCGCGCTCCACGCCGTGCAGCGACAGCTCGCCGTGCACGGTCCAGCGGTCCGGACCGGCCGGGCTGAGCCCCGTACTCCGGTAGCCGATCTCCGGGAAGCGCTCGGCATCGAGGAAGTCCGGGGAGGTCAGATGCCCGTCGCGGATGCTGTTGCCGGTGTCGATGCTCGCCGACCGGATGACCGCCTCGACCCGCGATTTCTCCAGGTCCTCGGCGATCTCGACGCGTCCGCCGAAGTCCGTGAACCGGCCGTGCACACTGGAGATTCCGAGGTGCTGGGCGGCCGCGGCCACCGTCGAATGGGCCGGGTCGAGTGTCCACACACCCGGCGGCGGCAGCTCGATCCCGCCCCGCCGGGCCAGGACGACGGTGCCCACCTCGGCGCGCCCGGAGGCGGTGACGAACGCCGTCGAGGCGGCCGGGGCGTAGCCGACAGCGGTGACGATCACCGTATGAGGGCCGGGCGGGAGGGACGAGCCGGTCCTCACCGTCCCGTCCTCGTCGGCCGTCGCCCGCAGTATCTGTGTGCCTGTCATATCCGTGACAGTCAGCACCGCGTGCTGTACCGCCCATCCGTCACGGGTGCGGATCCGCGCCCGCAGCCCCGCGTCGGCGCCGATTCCTGGTGTGGTCATCACCGTTCCTGCTTCCCTCGTCCTTGTCGGGCCCCGGCCGGGCGGTACGCCGGGCCGTCCCTTGTCCCGGGTACCGCCCGGCCGGTGGTGCCCCCGCACCGGAACAGCCGGGGCGTGTCCGCGCTCCACGCGGCACACGGCCGGGGCCTGCTACTCGCCGGGGTGGGCGAGCTGGATGTCGTAGCCGTCGACACCGCGTCCGGTCACCGGCAGCGGCTGCGCGACCGGCGGATAACCGCTCGCGATGACGGTGTAGTCACCCGTGTCCAGGTCGGTGAAGGCATACGCGCCGTCCTCCCCGGTCGTGGAGGTGGCGACTACGTTTCCGGCCGCGTCGACCAGCGTCACCCGCGCGTCCGGCAGCGGACTGCGGCCCGCCCCGGCCCGTACGGTGCCCTGAACCAGGGCGCCGGACCGCAGCTCGACGGTGATCCGGGTGACGCCCCGCCCGCCGACCTCGACGGGCAGGGCCTGCGGCCGGAAACCGGGCGCGTTCACCGCCACCGTGAAGGTGCCGGGCACCAGCTCGTCGAAGCCGAACTCGCCGTTGCCGCCGGTTCTGCCGGACGCCAGGACCTCGCCGCGCACATCCGTGACGACGACCATCGCCTCCGCGACCGGCTGGTCGTCCGCGGCGCCGCGCACGGTGCCCGCGAGTCCGCTGGTGCCCGACAGCAGCAGGTCGTGGCCGAGCGGCTCGTCGGCGACGACGACCGTCGACGCCTGCGGCTGGTGCCCGCCGGCGGACGCGATGAGGACGTATGAACCGGAGCTCGGGGCGTCCAGGGTGTACGAGCCGTCGGGGCGCGCCACGGACCGGCCCAGCTGCCGCCCGTTGAGGGAGATCAGGGTGACCGCGGCCTGGGGCACGGGGTCGCCGTCGGCGTTCCGTACGAAGCCATGGACCGCCGTGCCGGAGGGCGCTCCCGCACCGCGGTCCGCCGAGGCCGACGCGGTGAGCCGCTCGGTGCCGGGTGCGACGGCCGGTGCGGCCGGGTCCGCCTCGGCGGTCCCGGGGGCGGCCGGTGCGGCGACGCTTGCGAGCGCGGGCTCGGGGCCCGGCGCCGCCGTGACGGCCGCCGGGGCGGTAACGCTCCCTGAGGCGGCCTGCTGCAGACCGCTCCGGGTCCTCAGCGGCACCTCCTTGATGAAGAGCGCCATCAGCAGGGCCAGCAGCGCGAACGGCGCCGCGTAGAGGAAGACGTCCCCCATGCCGTGCCCGTACGCGCTCTCCACGACCGTACGGACCGGGGTGGGCATCGCGTCCAGGTCGGGCAGCGTCGTGGTGCCGCCGCTCCCGCCCGCCGCACGGGCGGCCTTCGGGCCGAGCTCCTGCAGACCGTCCTCGACGTAGTGGGTGATGCGGTTGCTGAGCACCGCGCCGAGCGCCGAGACACCGACCGCGCCACCGAGGGTCCGGAAGAAGGTGACGACGGAGCTCGCCGCGCCGAGGTCCTTGGGTTCCACCTGGTTCTGGGTCGCCAGGACCAGGTTCTGCATCATCATGCCGATGCCCAGGCCGAGCACGGCCATGAAGACCGCCATGTGCCAGTACTCGGTGTCGTACCGCAGGGTCCCCAGCAGCCCGAGGCCCGCCGTCACCAGCAGACCGCCCGTGACCAGCCAGGCCTTCCAGCGGCCGGTCTTGGTGATGACCTGCCCGGAGAGCGTGGACGAGACGAACAGGCCGCCGATCATCGGGATCGTCATGACGCCGGACATGGTGGGCGACTCGCCCCGGGCCAGTTGGAAGTACTGGCTGAGGAAGACGGTGGCGCCGAACATCGCGACACCCACGAACAGGCTGGCGAACGAGGCCAGCGTGATCGTCTTGTTGCGGAAGAGGCGCAGCGGCATGATCGGCTCGCTCGCCTTCGACTCGACGACGACGAAGACGAGGCCGAGCGTGACCGAGCCGCCGACCATGGCGTAGGTCTGCCAGGAGTTCCAGTCGTACTGATCGCCGGCCAGGGTCACCCAGACCAGCAGCAGGGAGACGGCCGCGGTGATGAAGAAGGCTCCGGCCCAGTCGACCTTGACCTCCCGCTTCACGACGGGCAGTTTGAGGGTCTTCTGCAGGACGATCAGCGCGATGACTGCGAAGGGCACGCCGACGTAGAAGCACCAGCGCCAGCCCAGCCAGTCGGTGTCCGTGATGACACCGCCGATGAGCGGTCCGCCGACGGTCGCGACGGCGAAGGTCGCGCCCAGGTAGCCGCTGTAACGGCCGCGCTCCCGCGGGGAGATCATGGCGGCCATGATGATCTGGGCGAGTGCCGTCAGGCCGCCGACGCCGATGCCCTGCACGACGCGGCAGGCGATCAGCATCGGGGTGTTCTCCGACAGGCCGGCGACGACCGAGCCGATGACATAGACCACCAGCGATATCTGGACCAGTGTCTTCTTGCTGGTGAGGTCGGCGAGCTTGCCCCACAGGGGGGTGGACGCGGTGGTCGCCAGCAGTGACGCGGTGACGACCCAGGTATAGGCGCTCTGGCCGCCGTCGAGGTCCTTGATGATCTCCGGCAGCGCGTTGGCGACGATCGTCGACGACAGGATCGCGACGAACATGCCGAGCAGCAGCCCGGACAACGCCTCCAGGATCTGCCGGTGGGTCATGGGCGCGGCGTGCCCGGCGTGTGCGCCGGTGCCCGCGTGCCCCCGTACACCGGACGGTGTGGTCGTTGCCATGCTGTTCCTCTTCTTCACGCGGGTGTACGGACGGTGGGGTCGGGCTGGTGACCTCGCGACCGGCAGTCGCCGAAGCTCTCACGCAGCCGGGCCAGCAGGCCGTTCAGCTGCCCCACCTCGTCGTCGGACCAGTCCCGCAGCGCCCCGGCGAGCGTCTGCACGTAACGGTCGGAGATCAGGCCGAGAAGCCTTTCGCCGCGGGGGTTCAGACGCAGCAGCCGGGACCGTTTGTCCAGGGGGTCGGGCTGCCGGTCGATCCAGCCGTGCTCGGCGACGTGTGCGACGTGCCGGCTGGTCACGGACATGTCGATCGCGAGCAGTTCGGCGAGCCTGCTCATCCGCATCTCGCCGTGGCGGTGCAGCAGGTGCAGTACGGCCGCCGATCCGGCCGGGCACTCATACGGCAGGCTGCGGGCCAGGTCCCGCTTGACGGCGCCGATGGCGCTGAGCTGGCGGGCCAGTTCCTCGTACTGACTCTGCGCTGCCATGGGCACTCCCCTATCAAGTTGCTTAGGGCAACCATAGAAGCAATTGGTTGCTGAAGGCAAATGAATACCGGGAGGGGCCGACCGGGTGAACGATCCGAAAAGGCTCGCTCCGCGGGCGGGGCAAAGGTGTCCCGCGGTCACGGAGGCGGCCCGAGACACGGTCGCGCCCGCGCCCAGGGGTTGGGGAGGACCCGCGGGTTCGCTAGGGTCCTGGCCCATGACGAACAACCCCCACATCCCGCAGGGCAACCACGACCCGGCCGGCAACACGCAGATGTTCCGTGCCTTCGTCGACGAGGGTGAGCCCCAGCGCCGGGCCGCCCCCGCCGCGTCGTCCGGCCCGCGGGTCGGACTGATCGTTGCAGTGGTCGCCGTGATCGCGATCGTCGCCGCCGTGGCCTGGCTCGCCCTGGGCTGACGCGCTGCCCGGACCGGTCCCCGGTTCCGAGCTTCGCGCATCACCCTTACGGCCCGGGCTGCCCGGCTCGATGCGCCGCTTCGGTGGATCCCTGGAGGTCACCTCCGGTCGGCGTCCACCTGCCGCGTCTCGAGGTGCATGCCCAACGGGACGCGCCAGGCGTCCGCACACACGGTCCCACTGTTCCTTCGGCGCTGCCCGCCGGGGATGGGCACGGGCAGGCCCTGGCTCGACTCGATCGTCGCCCAGTCGATGCCGAGCGCGCCGATGATGTGCGTTCCGGAGGTGACCGCCCCGGAGGTGACCGGCTTGTCGCCGGTCTTGTGCAGGTCGAGCGTCACCTTCTCGCGCCAGCGCCGGTCGGTGGCCGAGCGCTCGGGGCGCCGACGGCGAGTGGGGCCGGGCGCTGGGGCTTCGGTGAGGTGGGCGCCGGGCGGGACGGCCTGCGCCGATGCCTCCTCGGAGCCCGGTCCGGCCGCACCCAGCGCCACAGGCCGTCGTCACCGCCGCCGCTGCCGCATCCGGCCATCAGCGCTCCCGGACACAGCACGGCCGCCGAGGCGGTCACGATGCCCCGGCGGCCGTGAAGCGGCGGGCCTCGCGTCCGTCGCATCGTGAGGCACTCCTCCAGCCTTCGGCCGGGGGAGATGCCCCACGATGCGGCGACTGGGAGACAGTCGCCGCTGACGATGCGTCAGCTGTGAAGCGGTAGGCGCTGCCTCAGTCGGCGATGAGGCCCTCCCGTAGCTGGGCGAGCGTACGGGTGAGCAGGCGCGACACATGCATCTGGGAGATGCCGACCTCCTCACCGATCTGGGACTGCGTCATGTTCGCGAAGAACCGCAGCATGATGATCTGCCGTTCGCGGGGCGGGAGTTTGGCCAGCAGCGGCTTGAGCGACTCGCGGTACTCCACCCCTTCCAGGGCCGAGTCCTCATAGCCCAGCCGGTCGGCGAGCGATCCCTCGCCGCCGTCGTCCTCCGGCGAGGGGGAGTCCAGAGAGCTCGCGGTGTAGGCGTTGCCCACCGCGAGTCCGTCGACCACGTCCTCCTCCGACACCCCGAGGCAGGTGGCGAGTTCGGTGACGGTCGGCGACCGGTCGAGCTGCTGCGCGAGGTCGTCGCTGGCCTTGGTCAGGGCGAGGCGCAGCTCCTGGAGCCGGCGCGGCACCCGCACCGACCAACTCGTGTCGCGGAAGAAGCGCTTGATCTCGCCGACGACGGTCGGCATCGCGAACGTCGGGAACTCCACGCCCCGTTCACAGTCGAACCGGTCGATCGCCTTGATCAGGCCGATCGTGCCGACCTGGACGATGTCCTCCATCGGTTCGTTGCGGCTGCGGAAGCGGGCCGCGGCGTAACGCACCAGAGGGAGGTTGAGTTCGATGAGGGTGTCGCGTACGTAGGTGCGCTCGGGGCTCTCCCGGTCGAGGGCGGCGAGCCGCAGGAACAGGGAGCGGGAGAGGGTGCGGGTGTCGATGGCGTCGCAGTCGTCGAGCACGTGCGGTGCGTCAGTGGTGAGCACCTTCGAGCTGCCCAGTTCTACGGACATGCCACCCCCTTGAGGTCGCGGACGGGTCCCATCGGCGCGCGCTCGTTCATCGAGTGACGCCTCCACCTGAATACCGGAGGCGGAGCTGCGGCAAACGCAGTTCCAGCAGAATGTCACATGTCGGCAACACGCTGTAGCGCCAAGTCGACATATCTGTGCTGGAAAGGGTCCCTCGTTCCGGTTACGAATCGATCCGATTTGCGGACCTCAGACGGGCGAAGCTGCGCGACAGCAGCCGGGACACATGCATCTGCGAAACGCCCAGCTCGGCGCTGATCTGGGACTGCGTCAGATTGCTGTAGTAGCGGAGCAGCAGGATCCGCTGCTCACGTTCGGGCAGCTGTACGAGGAGGTGGCGTACGAGGTCGCGGTGCTCCACCCCCGCCAGGGCCGGGTCCTCGTAGCCGAGCCGGTCGAGCAGTCCGGGCAGCCCGTCCCCCTCCTGCGCCGCCTCGAGCGAGGTCGCGTGGTAGGACCGGCCGGCCTCGATGCACGCCAGCACGTCCTCCTCGGCGATCTTCAGCCGTTCCGCGATCTCCGCGGTGGTGGGGGACCGGCCGTGCTGGACCGTCAGGTCCTCGGTGGCGCCGTTCACCTGGACCCAGAGCTCATGGAGCCGGCGTGGCACGTGCACCGTCCGTACGTTGTCCCTGAAGTAGCGTTTGATCTCCCCGACGACGGTCGGCATCGCGAACGTGGGGAACTGCACACCGCGCTCCGGGTCGAACCGGTCGATCGCGTTGATCAGCCCGATGGTGCCGACCTGGACCACGTCCTCCATCGGCTCGTTCCGGCTGCGGAAACGGGCGGCGGCGTAACGCACCAGCGGCAGGTTCGCCTCGATGAGCGCCGCGCGCACGCGCGCGTGCTCGGGCGTGCCCGGTTCGAGACCCGACAACTCCTTGAACAGCACCTGGGTCAGCGCCCTGGTGTCCGCGCCTCTGCTCTCACGGCTCTTTCCGGTGCCCTCCTCCTGGGGCGGCGTCGCTTCGGACGCAGTACGGGCCGACGCGGTCATGCCACCCCTTCTCGTTTTCAGGTCTCCACTCATCCGGCAAAAGCGGTCATAGCATCACAAGACATGTGCACTGTGTGCAAGCACCGTATAGAGCCGTGTTGGTGGCAAGTTGGGGCAAAACTGAGACGAGCTGAGCATGAAACAAGGCCCCTCGCCCATGCGGCGGGGGGCCTCGGACCCGTACGGATCAGACCTCGTAGTCGGCGATCACCCAGGTCGCGAATTCCCGCCACTGCGCCACCCCGGCCTGGTGCGCCGGGTGCTCCAGATAGCGACTGAGGGCGCCCTGGTCGGCGACCGCGGAGTTGATGGCGAAGTCGTAGGCGATCGGCCGGTCCGAGATGTTCCAGGCGCACTCCCAGAACTCCAGCTCCGGGATCAGGGTGCCGAGCTCCTCGAACGCCTCGACGCCGGCGACGACACGCTCGTCATCGCGCTCCACGCCGTCGTTGAGTTTGAAGAGAACCAGGTGGCGGATCATGGGGGACTCCTGGGGGACGTGCGCGGCCGATCAGTTGACCAGTTGGGTCATGAACTTACCGACGCCCTGCGCGGCGCTGGAGATGCCCTCGAAGCCTATCTGGACGAGGTCGGCCGCACGGGCGGGCGAGGTGATGATCGTGTACAGCGCGAAGACGATGACCATGTAGAGCGCGATCTTCTTCGTTTCCGCCATGCCGTGCCGCCTCCCTCGCCGTCGTGTGCCGACCGCCCGTCCCCTGCGCGGTCGCGTGAGTCTATCCACACATACGGCCGAACAGCGGAGCCGGTCGGCCATCGCTCCGGGGCGGCAGCGTTCCGCGCTCCTCCGCTCACTGAAACGGCCTTCTGTGACCAAGGGCCCGGTAAGAGGGGTCCTTCGCCCGGCCCCCCGGACGGCGCGGCCGGACAGTATGGGACGAGCTCCGCGGAACCGGCAGAATCCGTGGGGCGACGGACAGGACCTCTCTGCGGGGTCCGCGCCGCGTGAGCCCCCCGGCTGCGGCACGGACGTGACGGTCCCGTCCCCATCGGGGGAAGCGGCTCGTTCCCCCCGGGGCCGCTTCCCCCGGCCCTCCGTAAGGCGAAGGCCCCGCCGGAGGACCGGCGGGGCTTACGTCAGGGCGAAAGGGGAGGCCCGCGGCCGACGACCACGAAGGGCCCGGCTCGCATGAGCCGGGCCCTTCGCATTTCACAGCGGTAGCGGTGGGATTTGAACCCACGGAGGGCTTGCACCCTCACACGCTTTCGAGGCGTGCTCCTTAGGCCGCTCGGACACGCTACCGAGAGAGAGCTTAGCGGACGGGTGGCTGTGCTCCGAAATCAGTATCGGTCCGCCGGAAGAAGCGGGTGAGCAGAGCCGAGCACTCCTCGGCGAGCACCCGGGGGACCACTTCGGGCCGGTGGTTCAGCCGACGGTCCCGTACGACGTCCCAGAGCGAGCCGACTGCGCCCGCCTTCTCGTCGACCGCCCCATAGACCACCCGCTCGGCCCGTGACAGGACGACCGCCCCCGCGCACATCGTGCAGGGCTCCAGCGTGACCACGAGAGTGCAGCCGGTCAGCCGCCACTCCCCGACGGCACGGGCGGCCTCCCGGAGTGCGAGGACCTCCGCGTGCGCCGTGGGGTCGCCGGTGGCCTCCCGCTCGTTGTGCCCGCGCCCGAGCACCGTGCCGTCCGGGCCCAGCACGACGGCGCCGACCGGCACGTCCCCGGTCTCCGGAGCCCGTACGGCTTCCTCCAGCGCCAGGCGCATCGGCGTACGCCACGGGTCGCGCAGGGGATCGGGCCGTCCAGGGGGAGAGGTGCTCATGGGGACAGTGTCGGTCAGCGCAGGCGGGCAGCGGTCAGCGGACCGCCTCCAGCACCTCGTCGCAGCCCAGTGCCTCGGCGATGGCGCCCAGGGCGTCACCGTCCAGGGACATCAGCTGCTTCTCGGACATCCCCAGGTCGTCCAGGACCAGGGAGTCGCCGATGGGGCCGGGCGGTACGGCGTCGTCGGCGGCCGCCCGGTCCTCGTCGTCCTCGTCATCGGGCTCGCCGTCCTCCGTACCGTCGAGGTCGACCAGCCTGTCCAGGTCGTCCTCGGGATCGCGGCCGAGCAACTCGTCGGTGAGCAGGATCTCGCCGTACGAGCTTCGCGCCGCGGCGGCCGCGTCCGAGATGTAGATGCGCGGGTCCTCCTCGCCGTCCACCCGGACGACACCGAACCACGCGTCCTCCTGCTCGATAAAGGCCAGCACCGTGTCGTCGTCGACCGATGCCTCACGGGCCAGATCCGCCAGATCTGCCAAAGTCTCCACATCGTCGAGCTCTGTGTCGCTCGCTTCCCACCCGTCTTCGGTGCGCGCGAGCAGTGCGGCGAAGTACACCGTGACTCTCCCACTGGTCATAGGCGTGTGCCGGGTCCGACGGGAACAGCGCTTTTCTCCTCTGGGCCCGCCCACTCGGAATCGTGGCAGAAAGAAGGCCGTCGCGAGAGGTCTTCCGCTGTGCGTCGTGCACCAGTCCTGCAATCGGACCGCATTTCGGCCCACCGCCGGCCCCTACCAGCGGAAGGTGCGCATCCGCATCTGCTGGCGCATCCGGGCCGCTCGGGCCCGCCGCGGCTGGACCCGCTCACGCAGTTCCTTGGCCTCGTTCAGTTCACGAAGGAATTGGGCGCGTCGCCGACGCCGGTCCGCGTCGCTCTCCTGTGCGGGCGCGCCACTGGGCTGGTTCCGGTCCGGCATGGGCCACACCTCCCCGGGCTGGTTCCACTGTCCGCTGGGACAGTGCTGGGGCCCCGCCCCGAAGGCGGGGGCGTATTTGCCCACCTTCCCCCCAACATGTGGTTCGACGCCACCGGAGTGGCAGACGGCCGAGGGCCGGGCCGGCACGGGGCCCGGCAGCGCTCGGCTACTGTCGACGGATGCGGATCCATGTCGTCGACCACCCGCTGGTGGCGCACAAACTCACCACACTGCGCGACCGGCGCACCGACTCCCCCACCTTCCGGCGGCTCGCCGACGAGCTGGTCACCCTGCTCGCCTACGAGGCGACGCGCGATGTGCGCACCGAGCAGGTCGACATCGAGACCCCGGTCACGGCGACGACCGGCGTGCGCCTGTCGCACCCGCGCCCGCTGGTGGTGCCGATCCTCCGGGCGGGGCTCGGCATGCTCGAGGGCATGGTCCGGCTGCTGCCGACCGCGGAGGTCGGCTTCCTCGGCATGATCCGCGACGAGGAGACCCTCCAGGCGTCCACCTACGCCACCCGTATGCCCGAGGACCTCTCGGGCCGCCAGGTCTATGTGCTGGACCCGATGCTGGCGACCGGCGGCACACTCGTCGCGGCCATCCAGGAGCTGATCTCGCGGGGCGCGGACGACGTGACCGCGATCTGCCTGCTGACCGCGCCGGAGGGCGTGGAGCTGATGGAGCGCGAGCTCCAGGGGACGCCGGTCACGGTGGTCACGGCCGCGATCGACGAGCGTCTCAACGACCAGGGGTACATCGTCCCGGGCCTCGGCGACGCGGGCGACCGTATGTACGGCACGGCGGGCTAGGGCGTGTTTCGAAAGTCCCGCCTGGCCCGCGACGCCTGGCACGCACGCTCGCTGCGTTGTCGGGCTCGTCCGAGTACGCCCAGTACGAGGACGACCCTCCGCCTTGCGATCGCACGCACCA